>CAMJLI010000257.1 GCA_946406585.1 uncultured Prevotellaceae bacterium
GAGTTCCAGAATGTGGGGTCGTTGAATTTGGAGAAGAAACTGCTGATGACTTCTTTGGCCACCGGGTCTTCCACCAGTCCGAAGCCGGTGGACTTCAAGGTTCCCAAACCAAGGAAAAGGAAAGCCACGCCAAAGAGGAAGTCGCCCATGATGCGGCGTTTTTTCATGTATATCAGAATGATTCCTATGAAGAAAGCCATGTAGACGAAGTCGGTGATTTCAAAAGAGAAGCCAAGGCTCATGATCCACGCCGTCACGGTGGTACCGATGTGGGCACCCATGATTACGCTGATGGCTTGGAAGAGTGTCAGCAGTCCTGCGTTGACAAACGATACCGTCATCAATGTGGTGGCTGTGGAACTTTGCACGGCAGCAGTGACGAACATACCCGTCAGTGCCCCTGTGAACCTGTTTGTTGTCATGGTCCCAAGGACATGTCGCAATTGTGGGCCGGCCATTTTCTGGAGGCTCTCGCTCATGGATTTCATACCGAACATCAAGAGCGCAAGCGAACCTAGCAGTTTGAAAATAATCCAGATTGACATATTTATTAAAAAATGTTGAAAAATCGACTTGCTTTGAATTATTATTACTACTTTTACACAGTAAAAACAAAAACATGCTATGCTATGATAGGAATGCTTGAAATTCGTTGCAAAAATAATAAAAAAACTCAAAAATTCCCAAGAGGAACATCACTTTCTGAAATTTTTCAAGCTTTGGGCTTGCAAATGCAGTACGGACCGGTTGCGGCGAAGGTGAACAACAAGGTGGTGGGGCTTGCTATGAGGCTCTATCACAATGCCGACGTGGAATTTCTCGGACTGGACACCAGCTCGGGAAGCAGGACATACACACGCACCCTGTTCTTCGTGCTTTGCAAGGCCGTTCACGACCTGTTCCCCAAAGGCAATGTGGTGATTGACATACCAGTTTCCAATGGCTACTATTGCGACTTGCATATTGGCAGGCAGGTCACCAGTGCCGATGTGGATGCTGTAAGAAAGCGAATGAGCGAGATCATTGCTTCTGACATCCCTATCAGACGGTGTGAATGCACCACGGAGGAGGCTGTGAAAGTGTTTGAGGAGAGAGGGACAAGTTCGAAAGTGAAGCTGCTGCTCTCCATGGGCGACTTGTATACTGTTTATTATGAGCTGGACGGCTATGCCGACTACTATTACGGGGCGTTGCTCCCAAGCACCGGAGGGCTGACGCTCTTCGGACTGGAGCCGTATTATGAAGGCATGTTGCTGCGCATACCATCGCCTTACGATCCTTCAGTGCTCGGCGAGATGATAAAGCAGGACAAGATGTTCGGCATCTTCCAAGAGCATCATCGCTGGCAGAACATTCTCGGCATCAGTACTGTTGGCGATTTCAACGACATAGTGGTCAGGGGAGGCACCTCGTTGCTCATCAATGTGTCGGAGGCATTGCAGGAGAAGAAGATAGCGGACATAGCAGAGGAGATATCCGCCAGGCCGGGGGTGAGGATGGTGCTCATTGCCGGACCATCGTCGAGTGGGAAGACCACCACGTGCAAGCGACTGTCGATACAGTTGGTGTGCAATGGCAGAAAGCCTGTCATGGTTTCACTCGATGATTATTTCGTAGACCGCGAACTCACTCCTAAGGACGAGAAAGGAGATTTCGACTTCGAGAGCATTCATGCATTGAACATACCTTTGCTCAACGAGCAGCTCATGGCGCTTTTCAAAGGCGAGGAGGTGGAACTTCCAAGATACAACTTCCAGAAAGGGAAAAGCGAGCGCAGCGGCAAGAAGCTGCGCTTGGGACCAAGCGACATTTTGGTGATAGAAGGCATCCATGCCCTCAACCCGGAGCTTACCGCCAAGATTCCAGAAGAGCAGAAATTCAGGGTCTACGCCTCGGCTCTCACCACCATCTTGCTCGACAACCACAATTACATACCCACCACCGACAACCGCTTGCTCCGTAGAATAGTGCGCGATGACAAATACCGTGGTGTGAGCGCTCGGGAGACCATACGCCGATGGCCGTCGGTGCGTGCCGGAGAGCAGAAATGGATTTTCCCCTATCAGGAAAACGCCGACGAGATGTTCAACACTGCAATGATATATGAATTGGCCGTGCTCAAGAGCCAGGCATTGCGCTTGCTGGAAAGGGTGCCTCAGAATGTGGAAGAATATTCCGAGGCTTACAGGCTGTGCAAGTTCTTGCGTTACTTCATCGACATTCCTGAGGGCGGATTGCCCCAGACGTCGCTTCTCAGGGAGTTCTTGGGAGGCAGTTCGTTCATATATTGAAGCAGGGCTGGCTTCACCATGCTGGAGCCGCTGAATGAATGCAAATGCATGTTCTCGATAATGGAGTAGGCGATTGTCGCCTGCTCTTTTTCATTTTTATGCCTGTTTAATGCCTGTCCTATTTACACTTTCAAGGCTCTTTTGCATATTTATTGAAAATAATCAATATTTATGCTGAAAATATACTTGTGTGCGTCTAACAATGATTTTTTATTCAAAATTTTTTTGGTTATTAAATAATTTTTCAGACCTTTGCAAAATCTATGCAAAAAGTGGTATTGTCATCCCGTCGGCATTGACGTGAATGCCAACGCTGACGGACATTTCAACTTATATAATATATGTCAGAACAATTGGAAATTAAAGAATTGGACCATGTGGTAGTTCGCTTTTCAGGCGACTCCGGTGATGGTATGCAATTGGCCGGCAACATTTTCTCCACAGTGTCGGCAACCGTAGGGAATGGCATTTCTACATTCCCCGATTATCCAGCAGACATCCGCGCCCCGCAAGGCTCGCTTACGGGAGTGTCGGGATTTCAAGTACACATTGGCCAAGGCAAGGTTTACACCCCTGGCGACTTGTGCGATGTGCTTGTGGCCATGAATGCCGCTGCACTGAAGACACAATATCGCTATGCCAAGCCGCAAGCCACTATCATCATCGACACCGACAGTTTCGGACCGAGTGACCTGAAAAAGGCCAACTTCCAGACCGAGGACTATCTGGGCGAGATGGGCATCGACCCCGACCGTGTGGTGGCATGTCCCATCAGCAAGATGGTGAAGGACTGTCTGGCCGACAGCGGCATGGACAACAAGGCTGTGCTGAAGTGCAGAAACATGTTCGCCCTGGGATTGGTGTGCTGGTTGTTTAATAGAGACATCAGTCTGGTATTCAATTTCTTGCGCGAGAAGTTTGCAAAGAAGCCCGCCATTGCCGAAAGCAATGTCAAGGTGGTGCAGGCTGGCTTCGACTATGGTCACAACGTGCATGCTTCAGTACCAGCCACATATCGCATCGAGTCGAAGACAAAGGAGAAGGGAAGGTATATGGACATCACCGGCAACAAGGCCACTGCCTACGGACTGATAGCAGCAGCAGAGAAAGCCGGACTGCGCCTGTATCTCGGCTCCTA
>CAMJLI010000258.1 GCA_946406585.1 uncultured Prevotellaceae bacterium
CTTGCCGACAATGGCTTGTTGACCGACAAGGACGGTGACATGCTGAAGACGGAGATGGTGGGGCGCTATGCTCCCCTGTATGCCGACAAATGCTTCGGGCATTTCAAGGAATCCTATTGGGATGACAAGGTGATAAGGCAGATACCGCTTCAGATAGCTGTCGCCAAGGATGTGAGGCTGTCGGATGGGGAAAGTGCGGTGGAACGAAGCAAGGAGGCTCAAGACATCCTCGATGATGTGCTTGAGGTGGTGTGCCGCTACGACTCCGCCAAGTTGCTGGCAAGGGGAAAGACGTACCAAAACTGGGCGAACACCAAAAGGCGCTTGTCGCGGGCTCAACGTTTCATGAACGATGAATATTTGGGATGCAACCTCGAACTGGTGCGGTCGCTCGACTCCTTGCGCTATCGCCTGGAGAAATCACATTATGCATATTTGGGACTTCAGGCCCGGCGGTTGGCAGGCTATCGCTCCATGGACAAAGAAGACTACGACAGTCTGTGCCAGGTAGTGGATGACGAATTCCGGCACTATGAAGACAGCGCCCATATAGTGTATGGCCTTCCGGCGAGGGAAGAGGAAGTGGATTCCCTGCGTCGAGAGATGATGTCAAACAAAACCAAGGCCAGTGGGTATTATCTCACCATCATGACAGCCGACAAGATAGTGAAAGCCGGCCAGTACATCTTTGAGAAGATAATAGAATGAGCCTGCGGGGTCATCGTGGCGACAGGGGCCGCATCTTGTCACCCTTGGCGTTTACCGAGGTGTATACACAGTCGGCCAGACCATCCGACTCCCAAATCCATATATCCTTGTCTGTGTATTTCTTTATTTTCTTTACTTCAGCTTGTGCAGCCTCTTTTGTTCGATAGCAACTTGAACACATTCGATAAATCGTTTTGCCTTTGGTCTTTACCATGTAGATGGGGCCTTCCAAGGCATCGGGAATCTTGCCATAGCTGTTCTTGGCCTTTTCGAAGTCCATCCAACTGCTTACCACAACATAAAATACCTTCTTGCTGTTTTTTTTCGGTTCTTGCTGGGCGGAGGACGTTTTCGAGGAGGAAGTAGCTGATGGCGCTTTTTCAGAAGCTTGCGGTTTGTTTTCAGAAGTCAGGTTTTTGGGGGCTTCCTTTTTGTTGGATGCCTCTTCAGTTTCTTGGTATTCCATGGTGTCGATGGTGTCCTCTTCCAATGGTCTTGGCTTGAGAGAAATGGGTTTGGTGTCGGCAGTTTCCTCATCTGCTTGCGGGTGTCTTTTTTTGACATATTTGCTGTTCACATACCCTATGGCATCCCCTGTCTCCACTTTCCACCAAGAGCTGGAGCCGTCAATGAGTTTTACACCTTTCCCATTGGTGTAGAGCAAGCCGATGACTTCTGCATTTGCTGCCGGCTCCTTGCGTATCTTTACATTCCCGTCATCAGAGATGGAATAGACAAAGTATGTGGCAGTGTCGGCAGACGTTTCAGGAAATGGTGTTGCCGTGCTCGACGTGTCTTCTTTGGCTGGAGGTGTCGTAGTGCTTTCAGGATCAGGTGTTTTTTCTTTGCAATTGGTGAGTCCTAAAACCAATGTCAGGGCCATAGCCATGGTAAAGAGTAAATTTCTCATGATTATAGTTTTTTAGGATGTTCCTGTTTTCTTTTGTCGGCTTAATATTTGAAGCTTGAGCCTCCCACAAACTCTCGCATGATGCTGGTGGGTGGTATTTCCTTGTCGCTCACGGGGATGAAGTAGTGTATGAATTTCAGCAGTCGGTGGGCCTCTGAATATTCGGGGCAGTTTTTTGGCACCGAGGCAAGGATTATCTCGGCGTGGGTGCGCAATACGGCGAATTCGATGTTGAGTGCAGAATTGAACATTGCATCGGCATTCTCTTGGAACGGCAGAATCCATTGTTCTTCTGCTTCGCATACGTTATGCCACATGCTGATGGTTTCACGAGCGGAGTACGCCCCTTTGTTGTAGTCGCGTATGATGCGTCGCAGCAGTCTGTTGTCTTGTGTTGGAATCCAGTTGTGGTCGTCGAGCGAGATGCTGGTGAGGGCGGAGACGAAGATCTTGAACTTTGTCGAGTCTGGAATGTTTGCTGTCAGCATGGGGTTGAGGGCGTGAATGCCTTCTATTATCAGCACGCTGTCGCTTTGCAGTTTTAGTCGCTTGCCATTGTATTCGCGCTTGCCGGTGACGAAGTTGTATTCCGGCACCTCCACTCTTTCGCCGTTCATCAGTTTTTTCAGGTGGTCATCGAGCAGGGCGCAGTCCACTGTCTTGATATTGTCGAAATCGTATTGTCCGTTGGGCAGTTTGGGCGTGTCCACTCGGTTTACGAAATAGTCATCAGTGGAAAAGGATATGGGGTGCAGTCCGCATGCCAGCAGTTGTATTGACAGGCGTTTGCAGAAGGTTGTCTTGCCCGAGCTTGAAGGTCCGGTGATGAGCACGATGCGTATGGGGTCTTTTTCAGCCCGGAATCGTGCGTCAATCTCTTCCGCTATCTTCACTATTTTCTTTTCCTGCAGCGCCTCGCTCACCTGTATCAGTTTCGATGCTTGTCCTCTCAGCACCGCCTTGTTCACGTCGCCGGCATTGGATAGTCTCATGATGATGTCCCAATGCACCTTTTCTGCGAACATGGCGTGTGTCTTTGGCTGGACTATCATTTCTGCCAACTTTAGAGGGTTCTTCTTGTCGGGCACCCTTAGCAGCATTCCGTCGCCATATTGCTCCAGGTCCCACACCTTGATGTATCCTGCCGATGGCACCAAAGGCCCATAGTAATAGTCCACGGTGTCGCCAAGCATGTAGTAGTCGGTGTATATTTGTCCGCTGGTCTCTATGAGTTTCACCTTGTCGGTGAATCCTCTTTCAGCGAACACGCGAAGGCTTTCCTCCGTGGTTGACTCGAATCGGCGGAAAGGCAGGTCGAGGTTGATTATTTGCTGCAGTCGTTCTTTGATGCGTTCAAAGTTTTCCTTTGTAAGGGGCTCGTTGTTTCGCAATTTGACATTGCAGTAGTAACCTCTTGACAGGGGGTGTTCTATGAAGAGTTTGCTGCCTGGGAAGATGTCGCTCACTGCCTTGTAGAGGACGAAGCACAGCGAGCGCACGTAGACGCGGTGTCCGGAGCCTTCAGTGGCATCGAGGAACTCCACGTCACGGTTTTGGAAGAGTCGGAATTTCAGGCCTTGCGAGGTGTTGTTCACTTTTGCCGACACCACGGGGAAGGGCAGTTTTATTTCGTCGGCAAAATCTTGATATACATCGAGCAAAGAGCATCCCTCGGGAAAACTTTTGGTCACATTGTTGTTCTTGCAGCGAATCTGAAGCATTGTTTTTTCGTTTTTGTGGTTCCATCAGCAAAGATAGTGCAAGCCGAGTGAAATGCAAAACAAAATACGAAGTTTTTTGTTTTCATT
>CAMJLI010000259.1 GCA_946406585.1 uncultured Prevotellaceae bacterium
GGTCTGCCATCTCTATGGTGGTCACGGTGGCGCTTGCTTCCTCGCGTGTGCTCACACCCTTGGTCTGCAACACGGTTGACATGTTGCCGTCGGAATGGCGCATGGCGATGGCGGCTTCGGCAACGGCGTTCATGCCGTAAGCAGGGTAGGCGTCCATGCGGCCGTTGGTGGGGGCTTGCAGGCGGTTTTGGTCGCCTTGATGCAACTTGGAACCGAAATATACGTACTCTGGCACTTTGCCGTTGTCTGCATTGAGCACAAGTGAAATGTTTTTTGTTTCAATGCTCACCGGAGCGGCATTCAGAAAGCTTGAGCATGCCGCCAGGGCGATTAGGATGATGTTCTTTTTCATATGATTATTAATTGGTTGGTTGTTTTATTCTTTACAATTGTTTTGGAAAATCCTTTTTCATCTTTTGCTTGTCAGTATTTCGTAATTGAAGGTCTGGGTGCATGTCTTGTCATTCAGCAGGCAGGATAGTGTTGCATCCTCTTTCTTCACCTCCTCCACGAGGGGATTCATTATGCGACGGAACACTCTGTATGCGTTAAGTCCATTGTCGTTCTCCGACTGCTGGATAATGAACACGTATTGGTTGAGTGTGTGTTTGCTCATCACGTCTGTTATCTGTCTGGCCAGCTGTTCTGCGTATTGTGCTGTCACATTGGAGAAGAAATACGAAATGCTGAATATGATGAGTGTGGGCAATTCGGAACACCCTCTCCAAAACGAGGGCTTCAGGGAGCTGAATGAATCAAGCATCTGGTAGTGTAGCCTGCCATTTGAAATGCTGTAGAGGAGTTGGGCGCCCTTATGTGTCATTGCAGAAGAGATGTCGATGCCTGTGTAGGCCATCTGGGGAGTATCTGACATGAACCTTTCGCAGAATGCCATGCCGCACGTGGCAGGACCACAGCCAATGTCAATGATTTGAAGTCTGCCTCCAAATGAATTGATGGTGGGCAGCAGCCAGCCATTGTAACTGTCGAGTATGTTTCGGAAGCTGCAATAGTGGGGTCTCAAGTAATAGTAACTGTAAAGAAGCACTTGTTTCTCCTTTGACAATTCGCCATCATGCATGAGTTTGTTGGCTGTGATGTTGGAGCGGCCATAGCATATCGCATTCATGTTCGTGTCCATGTCATGACCGAAGATGAAGTATGGCGTGTCAGTTGTTGCATCTGCTTTTATGGGTTTCAAGATATGCTCTTCGAATGCTTTTTCGAATGCCTTCGTCGTGGTGAATGTCGCCTTGCTGAGGTCAAGGTTCTTGGCATCGTATTCTGGCACCATGAAACGGCCTGCCACGTAGTCGTCTTTCTCCAACTTGAAAAAGCTGTGCTTGCTGCGTATCCATTCCATGAGTTTGAAGAATGTGAAGTTGTTGGACAGCAACTCCGGGTTGCCAGTCATCACCAAGTGGTGAGTGGCTCTTGTCATGGCGACATTCAACTTGCGGTCTATGATGTTGCCATCGGTGTCTTCAAATACGTTGCTGGTGAGGAAGTCCAATTGGTCGTATTGCTGTATGGTGAAACCATAAATGATGTATTTGCGCTGCGAGCCTTGGAACCGTTCAACTGTGTCGATGGTGATGTCGCGCAGGGTGTCGATGTCTTCCTTGGGCATGTCGAGCCTTGATATCGTGTTGCGCACTGTGGCTATCTGATTGCGGTATGGCACGATGACACCCACTGTCGTTGAAGGATTGAATTGCTCCTTCTCTATTTTGTATATCCTCTCCACCGTAGCGGCGATTATCTCCGCCTCCACCGTGTTCACCTTGGGTGATGAAGTGTCATGGGGCTGTTCCGATGCAACGAATGCTATGCGTCGTGTGAGCAGCAGGTCGATGATGCCGTCGTTCCCTTTGCCCAACGTTGCCAGAATTTGTCTTTGGTGTGGCAATGGCACTTCCGTCAGTTGGTTGTTGTAGAAAGCATGGTTGGGGAAGTGGGCGATGTCTTGGTGCATTCGGCCTTGGTGGCGAAGCATGTATGTGACATGCTCTGATTTCTCATATCGCTTGAGAAGTCTCTCGAAAAGCGACAGGCGGCAGTCGGTGAGAAGGATTTCACGCAGTTGGGGGTCTTGCACCTTCGAGATTTGTGGCTTCTGTTGCACCACGGCAGGCAATTGCTTGTGGTCTCCTATCAATACCACCTTTTGTATTGCTGGAATGCCATCTTTGTTCGCACTCAGCAGACCTATCAGGTATGGTTCGAGTATTTGTGATGCCTCGTCGACGACAGCCAGTGTGAACTGCTTGACATCAAGCAGGTCGATGTGGGCGTTGATGGATGCCGTGGTGCCTACAAACACGCGGGTGTTGTCGATGGTTGCCTTCAACTCGACGATGTTCTTGCAGGACTTGGCTCTTTCGCTTATAAGGAATGGCTTGTAGTCATCTGAACAATTGTTGGCGTTGCCTATCCTGATGAAGTCGATGCCAGACTCCTTCAGTTTGCTGCATATTTCGTCTACAGCCCTGTTGGTGAATGAAAGGAGCAGTATGGACGAGCCGGTTTCTTCCAACTCCTCCTTTACTGTGTTGAGAAGTCCGAAGGAGGTCTTTCCCGTTCCTGGGGGACCGATGATGAGGAACAAGTCTTTGGCTCTTTTCACTTTTAGCGCAAGGTCGTTGAAATCACCATAGTCTCCTTTGAGTGTGAGCGAGTTGTCTGTTTCGGGTTCTCTCTGCAACAGAATCAGGTCACGGCGCTTTTGGGGAGCAGAGAGAAAGGCATGCATGCCTTGATATTGGTAGTTGTAGGATGAGTCGATGAAGTCGTGCTCGATGGCCCAAGACATGTCCTTTCCATATAGGAATGCCCTGCTGTCTGCCTGGCTGAATCTCAGCGTGATGCTGATGGTGTCAGTCTTGATGGCGTCGAGGTTGCCCCTGAACACCATGGTCTTGCGTGCGTCGGGAGTGGTGCCATGTGGATAGGGGTAGAGGAATACCGAGTCGCCTTTGCGGAAATTCGACATGTCGTTGTCGGGAGTCTCGGTGAAGGCTAATGTCACCGTTTCCACTCTGCCTTTAGTCTGTGAGTCAGGATGCACAAGGGTGAGGTTGTCGTATATGTTGCCCGACTGACGCTTCTCTTCCAATGTGTTGTGCCATGTTGAGGCAAAGCCGGAGTTCTCCTTTGTCTTGTTGCCTAATTTTGACAAAAGATGCTCTTGGGCTATGAATGTGAGGAAGCGGAAGTAGTAGGCTCTTTCCAGGTCGCTGGCATTGTGGATGGGTGCCAGCTGTTCTTCTATTTGTGGATGTTGGAATTTATTCCACAAATTGTCGTTTGTCTTTTTTACGTTCAAGGCTTCAGGCGTCAACGACTCAAGTATCCTGAAACCGTCAGGACGGGCATATTGCAGTTCATGCCAAGCCAGTTCGTTGCGTATCTTGATGGCTTTAAAGA
>CAMJLI010000260.1 GCA_946406585.1 uncultured Prevotellaceae bacterium
CGTGGGAAAGACCATCCTCGACCCCAATGTGGCGAGCGACACCCTGCACTTCTCCCTGGGGCGTGACAACAGCATACGCATCCAGCGTGTCAAGGTGGCTGACAAATCGACCCGCAAACTGCTGGCCTCTTCACAGGAACAAAACATGACGTGGCGCATCATTGTGAAGAACACCCGCAACGAGAATGTCTCCATTGCGATAAAAGACCAGATACCTGTTTCGCAGAATTCAGGCATCAATGTGACAACGGAGGAACTCAGTGGTGGTTCGCTCGACAAGGAGACGGGTATCGTCACGTGGCTGCTCAACCTCATGCCCAACGAACAAAAAGAACTGATAGTAAACTACCGCGTGAAATATCCTAAAAACCGTAGGTTGAACGTGGAATAGTCAATAATGATGAACATCAAAATGATAAAGCCTAAAACAAAAGATTGATTATGTTACCTGCCTTTCCAAGAAAAATTAGAACGTTGCTTGCTGTCGTTTTTGGGTGCATGATAGTTGCCAATTCTTATGCACAAAACAATGGCAGACAATGGAGAAATGTGCTCCGAGAGACCAATCCTGAGTTCTTCAAAACAGAACAAGCACGAAGGGTTGGTGAACAGTTGATGCTTTTCCAAAGGGTCACGGGAGGGTGGCCGAAAAACATCGACATGGTTACTCCGTTGAGTTATGAACAAAGGGAGAAGGTGCTTGCCGACAAGCAACGCATTGATGATTCCACAACTGATAATGGGGCAACCAACACCCAGATGCGTTTCCTCGCAAGGCTCTTTCATGCCAACCATGATAAAAACGTGAGAGAGGCTTTTTGCAAAGCTGTGGATTATCTGCTCTCCGGACAGTATGATAATGGGGGATGGCCGCAGTTCTGGCCCAATCCTCATGGCTATCAAGTCCATATTACTTTCAATGATGATGCGATGGTCAACACCATGCTCCTGTTGAGGGAAGTGGCTGAGGCAAAAGCTCCTTTTGAGGCGGCGCTCACCACGAAGGAATTGCGCAAAAGGGCAAAGGTGGCTTTCGACAAAGGGGTGGAGTGCATCCTAAAAACGCAAATCATTTGTAATGGTGAACTGACAGTGTGGTGCCAGCAGCACTACAATGACTCTTTCCTGCCTGCTCCTGCAAGGGCTTTCGAGTTGCCTTCATACTGCTCCCAAGAGAGTGCTGCCATCGTGGAATTGTTGATGTCGCTGCCCAATCCTGACGATAGGGTGAAAAAGGCTGTCCATGCTGCCATGAAGTGGTTTGATACTTATAAGCTGACAGGTCTGAGAGTGCAGCGTACTTTCTCAAGGGATACGGGGGAACGAGATGTGAAACTTGTGAATGACCCGGGTGCCAGCCCTATTTGGGCTCGTTACTACGACTTGGAGAATTGCTCTCCGTTTGTCTGCGACCGTGATGGAGTGCCGAGGAAAAGACTTGAAGAGATTGGCTCTGAAAGACGCAATGGTTATGCATGGTATGGTGACCGTCCTCTTTACCTTTATGATATGTATGGGAAATGGGCGGACAAGCATGACCCCAAAAACAAGGTGAATTTGTCTGTCTCCTCCAAAGGGGCTAATGAAAATGGTCTTTTGGACATTTATGCTCCTTACAAGGTGAATCCTGCAAAGTTTGATGTGGTGCTGCAGCCTGGCGATGTGATTCAGGAAGCGGTGGACAAGGCTCCTAAGGATGGTGGCAAGCCTTATGCCATTTTGCTGAAAAAAGGCGTTTATAATCAGAAAGTAATCATTTGCAGGCCTAATGTCGTCTTGGTGGGAGAGGATAGGGACAGCACGATTATCACTCTTGCCGAGACAAATGAGACAAGAAAGGTGACTGAATATGAGGGCAAGCCCGTGGGAAATGGTGTCGTTGTGTTGCAGGAAGGGGCCGACGACTGCGTCATCAGTGGTCTGACCATATACAACAATTATGGCACTACGATTGAAAATACCACAAAGCACCAGATGGCTGTGTTCGGTAGGGCTACTCGAACCATCATCGTAAACAGCAACATTTGGGCTGATGGCAACGACGCTCTCTCCCTTTGGGCGCCAGGGGGCAATGGCATGTATTATCATGCAGACCTCTTCTTGAGATGTCCGGGGGTTGACTTCTTGTGTCCAAGAGGGTGGTGCTATGCCACTAGATGTCGTTTCTACGGCGACAGCCGCGCCATTGTGTGGCACGATGGTAGGGGCGACAAGAACAAGAAGCTTGTCATTACCAATTCCAAGTTCGATGCCGCAAGCCCTACCATCTTGGGGCGTTATCATCACGATGCGCAGTTCTTTTTCATCTCGTGTTCCATGTCAAAGAACATTCTCGACAGCAACATCAGCTATGCTTACACCGACAAGGTACTCGACCCATGCCCCTGGGGGCAGCGTGTCTATTTCTACGGCTGCACAAGAGAAGGCGGGCATGGAGCATGGATGAACAATAATCTTGATGAGGCCGAAGGGGCTCCTGAATTTCATGGCATCACAGCCCTATGGACTTTCGGCGGCAAGTGGGATCCTGAGAGCGTGGTGCGTGACCTTTGGGATTATATCAAGTATTGATATCCTCGAAAATACTCTGTTTGAACTCTTTTTTTCGTCTCGTTACGACAACTTCAATGGGCTTCCTTCTTGGTTGTCGTAATATATTTCCATTGTCGTAAGCTTTATGATGTTTTTATTGGGTAATTGTTGCTCTGGGTGAGATTCCGGGTTAATTTTGCATCAGAAAACAGAAACAAAGACAAAAATAATAATAAAAAAATACGATTATGAAAAAGATGAATTCAATCCAGACAACTCTTGTTGGAATGTTGACAAGAATGTTCGCAAGTAAAGATTATGACAACATGATTTTCGCAAATCAATTGTCCACAGCTGCAAAATCATCTGTTGAGAAAAATTTCCCCAATTTGTCGGTTGCATATGCATCGAAGAATGGAGCGAAATATGACTTGACTCTTAACGATGGAACGCAGGTGACCATGTTCAGGGATGGAACAGTGGAAAAGGTGGAGAGGAAGTATGAGGCAGTACCCACATCGCTCGTGCCTGGCATGGTTGCTGAAGTTGTTGAAAAATATTTCGGCAAAAAGCAGATCCAAAAACTGATGAAGACACCAAAAGGATACTTCGTTCAGCTCTCTAATGCAAAAAGCTTCAGTTTGGACTATAGCGGTTGCTTGGCATAATCTTCACAATATGACTTCTACATGCGGAATGTGCATGTGATTTCCATACATAAGTGAACCCCGGAAGTGTTTGTTCCAACTTCTGGGGTTCACTTCATTTTAAAATATTCTCATTTTTTTAGTTGCTAAAATTTTGCACATTTCTTTGCTTTTATTTCAAAAAGTGGTAACTTTGACCTCGCAAGTTCTATTACCAATAAATCAATCAATTCATTACAC
>CAMJLI010000261.1 GCA_946406585.1 uncultured Prevotellaceae bacterium
CAGATGCAAAGGTAACACAATTATTCGATGTTTGTTCACGGCATGTTCTTCTTTTGTGATTTGTAGCATAAAAAGTTGTTACCTTTTTCCTCTTAATTTTTGAGAAAAATCCCTAATGTCGATGCCATTTATTCGATAAAATAACTATATTTGCAAAAAGTCATAGACAAATTAGGAATCATGAAAAGATTATTATTCGTATTGATGTCGTTGTTTTTCATGTTGGGTGTGAATGCACAGAAAGCACAACATGATGGTTTTGTATGTACGGGAAACAACGTAAATGTCAGGACCGGACCTGGTAAGAACTTCGCAGTCTTCGATATTGAGAATGGCCATAAACGTCAACTGTCAAAGGGAGATGTTGTTGCCAACTGTGGGAAGAAAGAGAATGGGTTCTGTCTTGTCCAAGGACCATTGGAGTGGGGAGGAGACGAGAGAGAGGGTTGGGTGTCAGCACAGTATCTCCGTCCTGTAACCCTCTGCTCCAAATGCTTCGGTACAGGAAATATGAATGTTGGTAAAGTGGACATCGACCTTAGAACTTGCAATAAATGCAAAGGCAAGGGCTACGTCAAATGACAAGTCTGCTTATCGGCGTGCCTCCAGCAATAGGTTGAGCTTGCCATCGGCAATGAGTTTCAGGATAAGCTCGCCGAAAAGGGTGTTTTGCCAGGCAAACCAGGGACGGGTGTAGTTCGAGGCGTTGTCTTTGTTGAACGACTCGTGAATGAATCCTGTGTGGTTGTCGGTACGCATGAGCATCTCAATTCCTGCCTTTATCTCAGCATCGTCTTTGCTGGTGAACACATGCATCATGATGCTCATTGGCCACACCATGTCGTAGCCTACATGGGGTCCGCCAATGCCCTCGCCGGCTTTTCCACGGAAGAATGACGGATTGTCCTCGCTCCATACAAAACGGCGTGTGTTTTGGTATATCGGGTCGTTCATGGGAACGTCGCCTAAATATCCCATCGCCAATAGTGACGGCACATTGGCATCGTCCATGAGCAGATGACTTCCAAAACCATCAACCTCAAAGGCGTAGATTTTGCCGTATTTGGGATGATCCACCACGGCATATTGCAGCAAGGCGGACTCCACCTCATCTGCCAACAGATTGCATTCCTTGGCCAGTTTGGTGTTGTGATTCACTTGATTGAGTATGTCTGCGGCTTTTCGCAGCGAACTGACTGCCATGAAGTTGGAGGGCACAAGGAATGGGAAGATGGTGGCATCATCACTCGGACGGAAGACGGATGCGATGAGTCCTACAGGACGTACTGGATGTCCCCAACCGTCCCAACCCACGGTGTCGAAGGCTCGTTCGGTGCGACGCTTGAACTGGTATGGGCCCAGTCCTTCGCGGCGCTGTTGCTCGCGGAATGTCTTCACCGTTAGGGCTATGGCATCCTCCCATAGAGGACCGAAAATGGAGCGGTCGCCTGTTACGCGCCAATATTCATGTGCCAGACGAATGACGTAGCAATGTGAGTCTATCTCATATTTGCGCTCATGCAATTCTGGCTTCATGTCGGTCATGTCGCTTTGCCATTCGCCTCCCGTCGGACCATCGTTGAAGGCATTGGCATAGGGGTCGATGACAAGACAGCGCAGTTGCCTCAAGATGACTCCACGAAGCATTTGTGCCAGTTGGGGGTCTTCGTTGGCAAATTGCACATAGGGCCACACCTGGGCTCCTGAGTCGCGCAGCCACATGGCATGGATGTCGCCTGTATAGACAAAGGTGTCGTCTTCGCCATCTGCAGTCTTGCGATAGTGGACGGTGGTCTCCAATGTGTTGGGAAAACAGTTCTCGAACATCCATGCCAAGTATGCATTCCCTTTCAGCAGCCGTTTCACCTCCTTTATCTTGTTTTCAATGGCCTTTGAGCGAAACAGTCGGTCGCTCTCGGCAGGACGTTTCGATTTTAGTACTTGGGTGGTGTCGGCAGTCATGCTGATATATTCCCTGCCATAGTCGGCTTGTTGTGCCATGATATGGGAACAGCAAGCACTAAGAAATGAAATAATAATAAAGCGTCTCATCAAGTATGTCTATTTTTGTATGAATTTCAATGTGGTGCCATCGGCATGGTGTATGATGTTGATGCCTGCCATGGGTTGGCTGATGCGCATGCCTTGGGCGTTGTAGAGGGTGTCGATGCCTGTGTCTGTCTTGATTCGCTGACCGGTCACTGATGTCATCACGCTGTTGGTCTCTATCATTTTGCGGTTGGCCTCTCGTATGCGGTCCTCAAATATCTTCACCACCTCGCGGTCGTAGGTCATCAGGCCGTTCACCTCAGTCTCCACATCGGTGGTTTGGGTGTAGACAGCGGCTGAGAAGCATGCTTTGTTACCATTGAAGACAAAGCCTTGGCCCAACTTGGTAATCTGGTTGGCATAATTCTCATAGCGTGTGGTGACGCCCTCTACCGAACCATTGTCATTGTACAGTGAGGCAAATCGCTCATACCAGCGGTGCCCTTCCACGTTCAGTCCGAGACCGCCATACTCGCCAAGCACCAACGGACGGTCGGGGTCGTCGAAGTTGATGATGATGGGGTCGGAATAGGTGTGCAGGTCGATGATGTCGCCGGCTCCACGGTGGTAGTTGCCACCAGAGGCGGCATTCACTATGCGTGTGCCGTCTTCATCATGGGTGAGGTCGGCTATCTGCTTGGTCTTGAACTGTCCCCAACGCTCGTTGAATGGCGTCCACACCACGATGCATGGGTTGTTGTAGTGCTGGGCGATGATGTCCTTCCACTCATTCTTGAAGGCGCCTTCCACTACTGCCGATTGCGAACCGTCGCCTTGATACCAGTCGCGCTCTATCCAGTTTTCCTCGCCGCCCATCTGCACAGAGGGCATGTCCTGCCATACGAGCATGCCAAGGCGGTCGCAGTGGTAATACCATCTGGCGGGTTCCACCTTCATGTGTTTCCTTATCATGTTGAATCCCCATGATTTGGTTTTCTCGATGTCGTAACGCAGCGCTTCGTCGGTTGGGGCGGTATAAATGCCGTCGGGCCAGTAGCCTTGGTCGAGGGTACCCAACTGGAATAGTGCCTCGTTGTTGAGCATCAGTCTCCAATAGCCTTGGCTGTCACGGTCGTAGGATATCTTGCGGAGGGCGGCATAGCTCTTCACGTGGTCCACTTCCTTGCCGTTGCTGAGGTAGCTTATCTCAAGGTCGTATAGGAAAGGTGCATATGGTGACCACAGATGGGGTGCCGTAACAGCGAGTTGGCAATTGATGTTGCTGGTCGCCGGCATGGTTTGTTCTGCCACAATGGCGGTTCCTTCGAGCAGTGTAACCTTCACCTGATCGCCCTGGGTGGGGCGGTTGAGGGTTAGGGCTATGTCGAATTGTGAGTTGTCAACGTCGGGAGTTACCTTCAGGTCATA
>CAMJLI010000262.1 GCA_946406585.1 uncultured Prevotellaceae bacterium
GAAGCCTCAACCAACTGATGACCGATTGTGAAGGCAGGCGCGAGCAGAACCTTATTCAGACTGTGGCGCTGCGGGCAATGATGAAGGCTCGCTACAGCGTGCACAATATAGGGCACTATGGCCTCGCCTTCGATTTCTACACACATTTCACCAGTCCCATCCGCCGATACCCCGACACGATGGTTCACAGATTGCTCACACGATACCAGCAAGGAGGAAGGAGTGCCAACAAGGATCATTACGAGGAAATGTGCGAGCACTCCAGCGACATGGAGCAGGTGGCAGCCAACGCTGAGCGCGACTCCATCAAATTCAAGATGGTGGAATTCATGGCCGACAAGATAGGCAATGTATACAAAGCGCACATCAGCGGCATACAGTCCTATGGCATCTATTGCGAGATAGACGAGAACCATTGCGAGGGCATGGTGCCAATGCGCGACCTCGATGATGACTACTACGAGTTCGACGAGCGCAACTACTGCCTGGTGGGGCGTCGCCATCATCACAAATACCAATTGGGAGACCCCATTGTCATCAAGGTGGCACGGGCAAATGTGGACAAGCGACAACTGGACTTCGCACTGGCTTAGCTATCATGAGCATCCGCTATACACGTAACGAGGAAAACATCAACACTTGGTCGCACGCCGCAGGCATAGCCATTGGCGTGGTGGTGGGGGTGATTTTCCTCGTCATGTGTGCCAAGCAGGGACTTGGCTGGGCGCGTCTTGGTGTCTCGCTTTATCTTTTTGGCATGTTGGGGTCCTACATATCCTCTACTGTTTACCACGCCCTGCCGAGGCGTAGCAAGTGGAAGGAGAGGCTCCGTCGCTGGGACCATGCTGCCATCTACTGGCATATTGCCGGGTCTTATTCTCCCATCACTCTTGTAGCACTGCGTAGCGATGGCTGGTGGGGCTGGGGACTGTTCTGCTTTGTATGGGCATGTGCCGTGGCAGGCACCATCATCAGCTTTATCCATCTCAAGGAGCACAGCAACATCGAGACCCTTTGCTTTGTGGGCATGGGACTCAGCGTGCTTGTGGCTTTCAAGCCATTAATCAACAATGTGAGCACGGCCGCCGTTGTATGGATTGTTGCCGAGGGGGTGTGCTACATCACCGGAGCGGCTTTCTACAGCCTCAACAAGCGGCGATACATGCATAGCGTATTCCATTTCTTTGTTCTTGCCGGTTCCATCTGCCACATCGTGGCAGTATGGGACATGCTGCTCGACTTCGGTGCGGCATTGTAATGTTGTCAGAATTTCCATTGCAGTTGCAGTTCCAAGTCGGTCTTCGACGAATGGTCGATTTGCTGGAGGCTGCTGGAAATGTGATTTCTGTCGAAATAGTCTGTGGTTGAGAGATGTGCGATGAGTGTCAAGTTGCGGCCGAGTGTTGCGCGTGCGGCCACCGACCACCTGATGCCCTCGCCATAATACGACAAGTATGAATAAGAATAGAGCACTCCCTGTTCGTAACCATAGACGCGGCTCTCATAGTCATCGGTGTCGAAATACCCAATGCTGGCATTTATTCGCAACTTGTTGTGTGTGTATCCGATGTTTTGTGCCACCATCCACCCCATGCTGCTGCCTTCGAAGTTGGAAAGCGACAGTTCGGCTTGTGTGGCACAGCGCCATCTGCCGAGATTGCAAGAAAAGCTTGCGTGTCCACGGTGCGTGGTCTTTAATGCAAGACCTGTCATGGTAGAGTTGTCGTATTCCCGCATCTTCAGTTTGTATCTTACCGACAGTGTGAGGCGGTCGCTGGTGTATTGCATCTGCAATAGGTTGTCCCATGCTTGCGACGATGCCAAGGCATTGTATTTTGATGCGGGGAAAAAGGCATAGTCGCTATAAGCCATTATTTTTATGCGTCGCGTGGGTTGCCACTGTGCCCCAAGATACACCCCGCTCTCGTTTTGCACTTTGCCACCCTCGCTGAAGCTGCTGGCACGGCGGGCATGGTATTTCTTGCCATAAAACCTGTGCAATGCCATCAGCGAAAGTCTCGAGGATGGGGAGAAGCTAAGCGTGTGGATGGCAGCCAGTGCACCATCATCACCAGTGGCAGTCTCTCCCTGGACGGCAAAGTAATGTCCGGTGTATCCATAGTTGGCACTCACATTCCAGAATTTGTTTCCGGCAGCGTCATATTTGTGGTATGACAGTGATGTGTCGGGGAGCAGCTCTTTGTCGTATCTGGTCCATGAAAAAGTAGCCCCGAGATGGAAGCCACGGCTGAAGAAGCGGACATTGCCTCCGGCTGTGGTTTCCGTGGAATTGTTTTTCTTGTTCATCTCAGTCACCGTCCTGTGCATGCCGCTGGTCACAATAGTGGTTATGGTTGAAGTTGTGGAGTCGGTGGAGTGCAAGGTGGCATCAATGTCTCGGTATGAAACAAAGGCACTGAGGTCCAGCCCCTTTGCTACATTTATCGTGGCCCCGGCTCCACGAAGGCTGTTGGCAGCATTGCGAGAGGTGTGCGCCCTTAGTCCGTATGTGCGGCTGCCCAAGGCAGAGAGGCCCGACATCTTGCCTATGCCTGAGCCATCACCCATCACAAGCCCAAGGCCGAAAGAGGCGCGGTATTGCCCGGCAACGATTGATTTCACGATGCCAATGTCGTGAACTTCAGCATATAGTGAATAATGGTCGTAGCCCCATTTGTTCTTGTTGGCAAAGAAAGGTTCGCCAGCATCTTGAGAGCCGATGAATCCTATTTTCAGTCGGTTGGAATACTGGAAACGGTATCTCACCGAATGGCGGTATTGGTAGCCCAAATATCCATTCTTGTCACCATGTCGTTCGTAGAAAGGTATGCCCGCAGTGAGCACCACCTCGTTGCGCCCATAGTGCAGCATGTTGCGCAATGATGTGGCAGCATCCCTTTTCTTTTCCCCACAATAGGTGAAATATGTCAGCAGGCAGCGAGTGGCGTAGTCTATCGACTCTATCATGGCCAGTTCGCCGAGCGACTTCATCCCGTTGTTGAAATAGACGTAGATTTGTATGTCTTCCACCTGTTTCTTGTTTAAGAAAGGCAATTGCAGAAGTTGTTCTTCAGTGGCTGTATTGATGTCGATGGGATGTTGCTCCAGGTCGCATAGCATCTCGTATGTTTCCTCCCACTCCGCACTTTCCACCTCGTCGTCGGTGGTTAGTTCGGAAAACAGTTCCTCCCAAGGCCGTGAGGTCTGACCTTTGATGGTGGAAAGCGATGCCAAACAGAGAATGATGGCCAGTAAGTTGCGAAAGGGCATTTTGTCTTCTTTCTTGCAAAAATAGTCAATAGTGGTCAATAAAGCAATGGAAGACGTGCATGAAATCCTCTCTTTTGTGGTGTTTTTCCTGTTTTTCGATTATTTAGCATCTGAAACGGCTTGCTTTCCCCGTTTTTTCATATA
>CAMJLI010000263.1 GCA_946406585.1 uncultured Prevotellaceae bacterium
CGCCGCAAGCAGTCGGAGTATGCTGTCATGTTGGCAGAGAAGCAAAAGGCCAAGTACACTTATGGTGTGCTTGAACGCCAATTCCGTAATATGTTTGAAAAAGCAGCAAAGGCTGAGGGCATCACCGGTGAGGTGCTGCTGCAAAACCTGGAAAGCCGCCTCGACAACGTGGTGTTCCGCCTGGGGATTGCACCAACTCGCGCTGCTGCTCGCCAACTCGTTGGACACAAGCATATTGTGGTCGACGGGAACGTCGTGAATATTCCATCGTATTCGGTGAAGCCCGGACAGATCGTAGGTGTACGTGAAAAATCGAAGTCGCTTGAGGTCATCGAGGCAGCACTCGCAGGATTCAACCACAGCAAGTATGGGTGGATTGAATGGGATGAAAACACCAAGAGTGGTAAATTCCTCCACAAGCCCGAACGTGCTGATATTCCTGAAAACATCAAGGAGCAGTTAATCGTTGAGTTGTACTCTAAATAATCATTAAATTAATGGCGATATTAGCATTTCAAAAACCCGATAAAGTCGTAATGTTGGAGGCGAACGATAAGTTCGGTAAATTCGAATTCCGTCCTCTCGAGCCCGGCTTTGGCGTTACTATTGGTAATGCCTTGCGACGCATTCTGCTCTCCTCACTTGAGGGCTTTGCCATCAACACAGTCAAAATTGGCGGTGTCGAGCATGAGTTCTCTTCTGTGCCTGGAGTTAAGGAGGATGTCACCAACATTATCTTGAATCTCAAACAAGTGAGGTTCAAGCAAGTAGTAGAAGAATTCGAGAACGAAAAAGTTAGTATCACCGTAGAGAATTCCACCGAATTCAAGGCTGGTGATATTACCAAGTATCTGACTGGATTTGAAGTGTTAAACCCAGATTTGGTGATTTGTCATTTAGATGTCAAAGCGTCCATGCAGTTGGACATTACTATCAACAAGGGACGTGGATATGTCCCAGCTGATGAAAACAGAGACTACTGCACCGACGTCAACGTAATTCCAATCGATTCTATCTACACCCCAATCCGTAATGTCAAGTATGCTGTGGAACCTTATCGTGTCGAACAGAAAACTGACTATGACAAACTCGTTCTAGAGGTGTCTACGGATGGTTCCATTCACCCGAAGGATGCTCTTAAGGAAGCCGCCAAAATCCTCATTCATCACTTCATGCTGTTCTCTGACGAGAAGATCACTCCTGAAAATCCTGAGAACATCAAGAACCAGGAGTTTGATGAGGAAGTGCTGCACATGAGACAATTGCTCAAGACCAAGCTTGTAGACATGAACCTCAGCGTGCGTGCACTCAACTGCCTCAAGGCTGCTGACGTGGAAACTCTCGGTGACCTCGTACAGTACAACAAGACAGACCTCCTTAAGTTCCGCAACTTCGGTAAGAAATCGCTTTCTGAGCTTGATGATTTGCTCGAGAGTCTGAATCTTTCGTTTGGAACTGATATTTCAAAGTACAAACTTGAAAATTAAAAGAACTAATGAGACACAATAAGAAATTCAACCATCTGAGTCGTACTGCAGATCATCGCAGCGCCATGCTTGCCAACATGACCATTTCGCTGATCATGCACAAAAGAATCACTACGACTCTCGCCAAGGCAAAGGCACTCAAGAAATATGCCGAGCCGCTGATCAATCGCTGCAAGGACGATTCTACACACTCACGCCGTGTGGTCTTCAGCTACTTGCAGAACAAGGAAGCGCTCAAGGAACTCTACGGGCCGGTGGCCGAGAAGGTGGGCGACCGCAAAGGTGGCTACACGCGTATCATCAAGCTCGGTACCAGACTTGGCGACGCTGCTAAAATCTGCTTCATAGAGTTGGTAGACTTCGACGAAAACATGGCCAAGTCTGCAAAGACTGGAAGAAAGACCCGCCGTAGCCGCAAGTCTAACAAGGCTGAAGTCGCAGAGGCTCCTGCTGAGGAGGCAAAGGCTGAATAATTCATCACGCCGAAGAATTTTCACTATATTTTTTAGAGCTCTTGGCTATATTTGCCAAGGGTTCTATTGTTTCTGGGGTGTTGCTTCCATGATGCTTGCTTTTGATAACTTTAGGGTTTTCCCTACATTTTTTGGGGATTTTCCATTGCCGTTTGCCCTTTTTGCTTGTATCTTTGCATCGTACTAAATTTGTTATTACGATGAGAAGGATATTTGTTTGTATGGTCTGTGCGACCATTGTACTTGCGGGATGCGGCACTTATGCCGGATCGGGTGCTTACACTGGTGCTCATTTAGGCTCAATTCTCGGCTCTGCCATCGGAGGAGTCACCGATGGATACAGAGGATATCATGTAGGTACTATTGTTGGAATGGCTGGAGGAGCTATTGTGGGGGCTGCTGTGGGCAGCGCTGCTGATAATGCCAATAAAAAAGAAGTACGCGACCATTATCGAAAAGATGTGCAGCCTAACTTGCAGAAGAACAAGCAGGCGTATGACGACGACAACGCTTATTTCGACCCTTCTAATGGTGGTGATGACAGGCTCTACGATTTCCAGGGGGAGGATTACACAGACAATTATTCTGCTTCCAATGCCCAAGTGAAGTCTCCATCTTCTTCGAGTATCGAGAACCTCAGTTCCGGGTACGAGGTGAACGCCCAGTTGGAAATACGCAATCCACGCTTTGTAGATGACAATAGGGATGGGTATCTAAGCTCCAATGAGACGTGCAAAGTCATTTTCGAGGTCTACAATACTTCCAACCAGACTTTATATGACTTGCAACCAAGTGTAATACAGTCTTCGGGCTTGAAGAATGTGTATATCTCTCCTTCTATTCACGTCGAGCATCTCGACCCCGGAAAGGGCATACGCTATACTGCCATGGTGAAATCGGGAAAGATGAAAAATGGATTGGCCACATTCTGCCTCTCGGTGTTGCAGGGCAACAGGGTGATGTCCAATGTCACTGAGTTCACTGTTTCCACAAGGAGATAAGGCTTCTTTGATTTCTCTGCTCCTGCCGCTCGCATTTTGCATTCGTGCAAGTCACATCATTGTGTAATGCACGTCATTGCAAAGTGCGAGCTGCTTTTTCCTTTCTCGTAGAAACAAGGGGCAATAATTTGCTGATGTCGTTTTTTTTCGCTTATTTTGCAAATCATATCCTGCTGGGCAGGTCCATAAACATCATCCATATGCGAAAGTCTATTCTTCTTGTGGCAATGCTCCTTGCTGCTTTGGGAGTGTCAGCTCAATATGCCGATTATGGCAAGATGTCGTCGCTCGTCAGGCAAATCACTCTTCATGGTCGTAGTGAAATGAGGCATGCTCCTGCAAAAACCGACCGTGAGGTGTGTGCCTTCGTGCGCGTCGAAGGGGGAGATGCTGAAGTGCTCACCAAATTGGGATGCCGCCCTCTGGCTCTTTATGGCAACAT
>CAMJLI010000264.1 GCA_946406585.1 uncultured Prevotellaceae bacterium
GGCGGAGTGCTGAAGAAAGCACGCGACCTGAACATCACTACACTTCTGAAATACGACTGCGACCGCCTGCTTGCACCATACCGCAAGGAAGCAGGACTGGAACCCAAGGCAAAGGCATATCCCAACTGGGACGGGCTTGATGGACATGTGGGAGGACATTATCTCACAGCCATGGCTATAAATGCCGCCACCGGCAATGACGAATGCCGCAAGAGGATGGAGTATATGATTGGTGAACTGCAAGCCTGCGCCGACGCCAATGTGAAGAACCACCCGGAATGGGGGCGCGGATATGTTGGTGGAATGCCAAATAGCGACCGCTTGTGGAGCACATTCAAAAAAGGTGACTTCGGCGTGTATTTCGGTTCGTGGGCACCATTCTATAACCTGCACAAAATGTTCGCCGGATTGCGCGATGCCTACGTCTATTGTGACAACCAACAGGCAAAGCAGCTGTTCTTAGGCTTTTGCGACTGGGCGATCAACCTGACAGCCGGACTGACAGACCAGCAGATGGAGCAAATGCTCGGCAATGAGCATGGAGGAATGAACGAGGTGCTGGCAGATGCTTACGCCATAACCCATGAAAAGAAATACCTCGACTGCGCAAAGCGTTTCTCGCATAGAAGGCTGCTGACACCAATGTCGCAGCGCATCGACTGTCTCGACAACATGCATGCCAACACACAGGTGCCAAAGGTAGTCGGGTTCGAGAGGATAGCAGAATTGAGCGGCGACGAGGCATACCATAATGCCAGCAAATTCTTCTGGGACATAGTGACGGGCGAGCGCACACTGGCCTTCGGTGGCGACAGCCGCAGGGAGCACTTCCCAAGTCGCGAGGCATGCACCGACTTCATCAACGACATTGATGGTCCGGAGTCATGCAATACAAACAACATGCTGAAACTGACCGAAGACCTGCACCGCCATAATCCCGATGCACGGTATGCCGACTTCTATGAACTGGCCACATTCAACCATATCCTTTCCACACAACATCCAGAGCATGGTGGCTACGTTTACTTCACACCCGCACGCCCACGCCACTACCGCAACTACTCCGCCCCCAATGAAGCCATGTGGTGCTGTGTGGGTACTGGCATGGAGAACCACGGCAAATACGGACAGTTCATTTATACCCACAAGGGAAACGCCCTGTATGTCAACCTATATGCAGCATCGGAATTGAACTGGCGCGACCGTGGCGTGCAAATAAGGCAGGAGACCGACTTCCCATACAGCGAAACCAGCAAGATAATCATTGCTGCGGGAAAAGGCAACTTCACCTTGCTTGTCCGCTACCCCGAATGGGTGAAGCAGGGAGAGTTTGTGGTGACGGTGAATGGCCGCCCCACGGACATATACACAGGACCCGGCAGTTATGTGCCCATCGACCGCAAATGGAAGAAAGGTGATGTCGTAGAGGTGAAATTCCCCATGCACAACAGCATCAAATACCTGCCCAACGTGCCACAATACGTGGCTATCATGCACGGGCCGATACTCTTGGGCATGAAGACCGGTACCGAGGACTTGGCGCACCTGATAGCAGACGACAGCCGCTTCGGACAATATGCCAGTGGGAAGAAACTGCCCATCAACGAGGCTCCCATACTCATCAATGACAACATAGAGGAGATAGCCAACCAATTGTCGCCCATCCCAGGCAAACCGCTTCACTTCACCCTCTCAACCCGCATGGTGAACGAGATAAAGGGCGAATTGCAGCCATTCTTCGAAATCCATGACTCACGCTACATGATGTACTGGCTGGCCCTGTCGGAACAAAGCTACAAGACCTATCTTGAACAACTGGCAAAGGCCGAGGAGGAGAGGCAGGCACTTGAGGCACGCACCATTGACAAGGTGCAACCGGGTGAGCAACAACCCGAGACAGACCACAAGATGGAAACCGACAGGTCGTTCACTGGCAACACCAACGACGTGTTCTGGCGTGATGCCCGCGATGGCCACTACTTCAGCTACCTGATGCAGACAAAAGGACTCAAGGACCTCAGCTTGCGCCTGAAATATTGGGGCGTGGGTGAATGGAAGTCACACGAGTTCGACATCTTTGTGGATGATGTCTTGGTGAAGTCGGTGAACAACACTGGCAAGTACCGCATCTCAGAATTCAGATACGAAATCTACGAAATCCCTTCAGAACTTTTGGAAGGCAAGTCGCAGGTCCGCGTGAAGTTCGTTGCCAAGCCTGGCAAGCAAATCGGTGAAATATATGGGGTGAGACTCATCAAAAACCAATGAGAAGCAGGTGGCTTTCTGACAAGGGGATGTGTCAAATTGAAATAACGGTAGTGCAAATTTTCATTTTGACACATCCTATTGTCCAGAAAAGAAGAGTTGATGCGATTCTTTCCATTCTTTCGAAATTGTGAATTTTCGTCAATTCTGACATGCTTTTTTTGGCTTTCACTGAAATAATAACTAACTTTGCCGCTGAATTGGAGGTAAGTATAATCCAACATAATCAATATGGCACAAGAAGATGTATTCAAGAAGATTGTGAGCCATTGCAAGGAATATGGCTTCGTCTTTCCAAGTAGCGACATTTACGACGGATTAGCCGCTGTCTATGACTATGGACAGAATGGCGTAGAGTTGAAAAACAACATAAAGGAGTATTGGTGGAAGAGCATGGTGCTGCTTCACGAGAACATCGTGGGCATCGACTCTGCCATTTTCATGCATCCTACCATCTGGAAGGCTTCAGGACACGTGGACGCCTTCAACGACCCGCTTATCGACAACCGCGACTCCAAGAAGCGCTATCGTGCCGACGTGCTCATCGAGGACCAGATGGCCAAGTATGACGAGAAGATACAAAAGGAGATAGACAAGGCCAAAAAACGCTTCGGAGATGCTTTCGACGAGGAGAAGTTCCGTGAGACCAATCCACGCGTGCTCGAGAATGTGCGCAAGCGCGATGAGCTGCATGCAAGATTCCAAGCTGCCATGCAGGCTCCCGACCTTGATGAGTTGAAGCAAATAATTCTGGACGAGGGCATCGTGGACCCCATCAGCGGAACAAAGAACTGGACCGACGTGCGCCAGTTCAACCTCATGTTCTCCACAGAGATGGGTTCGGTATCTGATGCAGCAAACAAGATTTATCTCAGGCCGGAGACAGCCCAGGGCATCTTTGTCAATTACCTCAACGTGCAGAAGACCGGAAGAATGAAAATACCATTCGGCATAGCACAGATAGGAAAGGCTTTCCGCAACGAGATAGTGGCAAGGCAGTTCATCTTCCGAATGAGGGAGTTCGAGCAGATGGAAATGCAGTTCTTCGTGAAGCCGGGAACAGAATTGGAGTGGTTTGAGAAATGGAAGCAGACACGTATGGCTTGGCATCAGGCTCTTGGCTTCGGTGCAGAGAA
>CAMJLI010000265.1 GCA_946406585.1 uncultured Prevotellaceae bacterium
TCGGTTTCTATAAGTTTGTAGGCTGTATTGTGGGCTCCGTGCATGCCCTGGTTTTCCTGATAATGGTATGTTATCCTGAAAGATGCTTGCTGCTGCCATTGCTCTACCAGTTCTTTCGTGTTGTCCGTCGAACCGTCGTCAATGATCAGCCATACAAAATCCTTGCATGTCTGTCTGCACAATGCCTCGTAGCCCAAGTGCAGGCAGTAGGCTCTGTTGTAAGTTGGTGTGAATATGGTGAGGGTTTCCATTTGGTTTCTTGTTGTCTTGTCATTGTCGCCCTGCAGCTTTCAGGTAGAAGTCTTGCAGCCATGTGGCGTTGCCCTTTATGTCAAATCCAGCTTTTGCAATATCATGTGGGTATGATGTTCTGGCATGTTTTTTCCCAGCCGCTGTTATTAGCCTATCAGCCCATTTGCCAGCCGACTCTCCCAATGACATTTGTTCCACCAGGTCGGTGAATGCCACTTCACTGGGAATGTTGTCTGAAATCAAGCAGGGCAGACCTGTGCATTGTGCTTCCACCAGCGTCACGGGCAATCCTTCGAACAGCGAGGGGAATACCAAGATGTCGGCTGCTTGCATGAGTTCGTTCACGTCTCTTCTCACACCTAAGAACATCACTTGCCCTTCAATGCCACAGTCATGCACTTTTTTCTTGGTTTGTGCCTTTAATTCCCCTTCACCAATAAGCAACAGTTTGGCTTCGGGCTTCTTTTTCAGCAGTTCGGCAAAGATCTCCACGATGAAACTGTGGTTCTTAACCTTGTCGAAACGTCCTACATGGCAAACTGCCAAGTTGAAGTCTTCGAGCTTCAGTTCCTTGCGTTTCTTAGTTCTCGTTTCTTCATCAAAACTAAACATGCTGCTGTCGATGGCGTTTTTCAGAATTATGGCTTTCCGTGCCAATTTCTTTCCGAAGAGCCATTCCGAAGCCTCTTCCCCACAAGAAAAGTAATGGGTGAGGTATGGACGCATCTTATATTTCATCCAAGTGCGGAAGAACCATTTCAGGTCTACTTTCACATGGCTGTTGTGGGCATGGGCGATGATTACGGGTATGCCGCGGCGTGCAGCCTCTTTGTAGAAGAAATAGCCCGACTCCGAGCATTGCCCATGTATGATTTGATAATCTGGGTGCTCGTCGAAGAAATTGGCTATCTGCCGCTTGTATTTCCCTATGGTATGGGGCCTTAGTGGCATCATGCGGTATATTTTCCCTCCTAATGCTGTCACTTCGTCTTCGTAGTCGCCCTTCTCCTCGCGATGAACAACAAAGTCGAACTGCACTTTGCTTCTGTCAATCTTGCGATAGTAATTCATGACCATCGCTTCTGCTCCCCCCCTGTTCAGGATGGTAAACAGCATCAACACTCGCAAAGGTTCTTTATTTTCGTCTTTTTTCATTGTCGATTGTCAATCATTCATGCTGAACAATATAAATCATTCGTGTTTCAACAGTCTCTTCACGTTTCCTACGAAACCTGTTCCGAAAACACGTCTCAGCAACCTCTTCACACCCACCATCCACGGATTACGTGCCTCTATCCATGTTTTCGCATACCAATGTATGCTCCTTGTATTGGCTGTTTTCCGTAGTACCCCGGTGATGTCGTCGAAAGGGTTGAAATACTCGTTGGGATAAATGGTTATGCCGTCTATCGTCTGCATCTCATCCTTCAGCACCAATCCTCTGTCTTGCATCATCCGTGTCACCATGGGGATCATGGTATATGGGTTGCGTGTGCCATCTGGCAGATAGTAATTCAGCTGTTCAAATCCTTTCAGAATCTCGGCATAGATTGGATTTCCTTTCTCTGCTGCTATCCCAAGCCCTGGTGCTATGACAGGCTGTCTTCCTTTCTCTTTTACATTGTCTAATTCAAATCCCATGAAAGCTCCTTTGGCAATGATGTCGTCCATCTTGCGTATCACTTCCACATCGGTGTCGAAATACACACCACCATGGTGGTAGAGAATCCAAAAGCGGGCATAGTCGCTCACAAAGGCGTATTTCCCTGCTTGATATGCATCGCGGGTGTATGCTATGGCATTCACGTCGAAGTTCTTCTCGTTCCATTCCTTGATTTCATATCCGGGGAAATGTTTTCTCCAGCTTTCTATGTATTTCCTTGCCGAATTTGGCAATGGCTTGCCACCAAACCAGCAGTAGTGTATTGTTGAGGGTATCATCCTGCTCTTGTTTTTGCCCTATTGAAAATCTTGAGAGTAGAGCTTCTCTATTTCCTCCTCATTGCCATAATGGCTTGTCTGTAAATACGAGGCAATCTGTTCGCGCAATTCATTATTACATATAAAACTAGCCAGGCCTTCTGCGGCTCCTCTTGCATCATTTGGAACGATTATGCCATCCGTGCCGTCATTCACTTGACTTTTTGCCGTGGCGTATGCGGTGATGACCACGGGTTTGCCAAGAATCTGGGCTTCTCTCACGGTCACGGCCTTGCCTTCATATCTTGATGGCTGGACATAGATGTCGCAGGCATTTATGTAGGGGTATGGGTTTGCCTTTTTCCCAAGGATGATGAAGTGCTTCTCCATGCCATGTCTTTCTATGGCAGCCTTGATGAGATGTTCATCGCTTCCATATCCTATGATATACCATCGGCACTTCACACCTCCGTCAATCAGATATTTGCATATTTCAACGGCCCTGTCGAATGCCTTGGGATATGAGAATCTTCCCACTGAACAGAGTTTCACTCCTTCATAGTTTGTCATTCGAGCCAAGTCAGTGTTGCCATCTGTCATTCTTGCCTTTTCTCGAACTGTGGATTCTGAAAGGATGTTCTCATAAACAAACACTTTTTCCGACAAAGATGGAAACTTGCTTGTGAATGAGTCTGCCACATCTTTGGATACGGCGGCTATCTTGTCGAAAGCTGCCCAAACGGGTTGTTCGTCTTTCACGTCGATATCCACAAAAGAGTAGTCGGTATGTATCCATGCCCATTTCTTTTTTGCATCCACCTTGTCCCTCACTATGTTGTGAGGGGTCAGATAGCTGATGGCCAAGTCGTATTTCCCATATTTTTTTAGAGATGGCAGGAACGGAGTGGTGCAATCTGCCACATATTGGAAAATGGCGATGCTGTCTTTTACTTTTGTTCTTTTTACAAATCGTGATGATTTCCATTTTGCCCACATTCTTCCCGAAGCAATGAGGAAATGTCCTTCTTTCAAGATGTCTTTAATGGGTCTTGTCAAACTGCTGTATGCCTTGTCTTCTGGCAGGAGGTGTACCTCTTTGGGTATGCTGTTCATCAGCTCACCATGATGGCGGTAAACAAACAAGTCAATGTCGCATTTTTGATAATCCACAGCATGAAGCATCTCTATCAGCGATTTCTCTGCACCGCCAATCT
>CAMJLI010000266.1 GCA_946406585.1 uncultured Prevotellaceae bacterium
TCTTCATGGGGCATGATGTGGAGCAGAGCCCGTCGGTGGCACATGTCTGGTCGCCGTAGTATTTGTATTGTTTCCTTAGACGTGCGGCGCGTTCGGGGTCGGCACCTGTATGCTCCAATTCGCGTATCTCGCGCTGGACGGCGATGCGCATCCTTGAGGAAAGGGTGAGGCCACACGACATGCAGTTCACCTCGCAGAAACCACATTCTATGCATTTGTTGGCGCGTTTCACTGCCTCGATAGTCTCCTTGGCTGTGGAAATCTTGCCACCGCCAAGCTTTAGATAAACGCCACCGTCAGGGACTTTGTCAAAGTCGTAGTCGAGAACGGGAAGTGGCTTCAGGCATTTGATGAAGCAATCAGGGTCGTCGTTGAATATCACACCTGGGTTGAGCAATCCATCTGGGTCGAAGATTGACTTCAGCTCCTTCATCGCTTCGTAGGCTTTTTCTTTCCATTCGTATTTCACAAATGGAGCCATGTTGCGGCCTGTGCCGTGTTCTGCCTTCAAGGAGCCATCGTACTCCATCACGACAAGACGGGCGACATCACGCATCATCTCTTCATAGCGCTTCACCTCTTCCTGGCTCTTGAAACTTTGGTTGAGGATGAAATGATAGTTGCCTTCGAAGGCATGTCCATAGATGCAGGCATCAGAATAGCCATGGTCGGCTATTAGCTTTTGCAACTTGACGGTGGCCTCGGGCAGGTCTTCGATATGGAAAGCCACGTCTTCTATGAGGCACGAAGTGCCAATGGGACGGGTGCCTCCTACTGATGGGAAGATGCCGGAGCGTATTGCCCAGTATTTGCCATATATTGCAGGGTCTTCAGTGAACTGGGCGGGGATGTAGAGGCGGAAGTTTGACAAGCATTCTTTTATCTTGGCAATCTTGTCGAGCAGTTGTTCGTGGGTTATGCCTTTGGTCTCTGTCAGTATGGCTGTCAGGTCATGATAGTCGCCAGGAGCCACACCCGGGATGTTGCCGGCGTCTACATCTTTCTTGTATTGCAGGTAAACAGGGTCGTCGACAGATGAGAGCGACTTGTAGTCAAGCATTTCGGCACTCTTCACCACCAGGTTTTCTGCACTCATCTTCAAATCCTCATCTCCAGCCTTCAACTTCTTCATTGCCACTACCGCCTCGCAGCTCTCTTTCATTGAGAGGAAATACACCATTGCTGAAGCCTTGTACTTGTAGTCGTGTAGGGTCTTCATCGTTACTTCGGAGAGGAATGCGAGGGTGCCTTCCGACCCCACCATCGAATGAGCCATGATGTCGAATGGGTCGTCGTAAGCGATAAGTGGGCGTAGGTTGAGTCCTGTCACATTCTTGATGGAATATTTCAGCTTGATGCGGTCGTATAGTTCCTTGTCTGCTCTCACCCGGTCGCGCAGTGATTCTATTTTCTTGATGAAGTCGGGATGTGATTTGCGAAACTCCTCCTTGCTCTTTTCGTCGCCAGTATCCACTATGGTTCCATCAGTAAGTATCAGGCGTGCGCTGACCATCATGCGGTCGCTGTTGGCATGCACGCCACAATTCATGCCTGATGCATTGTTGCATACTATGCCACCTACCATCGCACTGCCAATAGAAGCTGGGTCGGGGGGGAACACTCTTCCGTAGGGCTTCAGTATCTCGTTCACGCGAGCTCCAACGATTCCTGGCTGCATGCGTATGGTGTCCTGCCCTGGCCCTATCTCGTATTTTTCCCAGTGCTTGCCTGCAACAATGAGCACGGATTCGCTTACACTTTGGCCGGAAAGCGATGTGCCGGCTGCCCTGAATGTGAATGGAAGATGGTGTTTGCGACAAGCTTTGATGAGTCGGGATAGTTCCTCCTCGCCGTCACTTCGGATGACAATTTTGGGTATCTGACGGTAAAAACTGGCATCTGTGCCCCATCCTAATGTGCGCAACTCGTCGGTGTAGATGCGGTCGGAGGACACAAATTGTCTGATGTCGGCCAGAAACACTTCGTATTTCCTGCCAAGCTCTTGCTGTTTGGTGGTTGTCATGATATAAGTGTATTATATGTGTTTGTTCTTGCCTTTAAGGTTCCAAAGGCGATATGCCATGGAAAAGGATTTCTATACCGCAAAATTAATAAAAATATTGGTATTAGAAGCTTGAAATGCTGTTTTTTTTATCTATTTTTGCATGCGTAGATTAGTTTCACCTTAAATCATGATTATGGATATTGCAATTCATACGCTCACGTCACCTTTACATGACGAAAATTCGGTAGAAAAAGCGACTAAAGAGTTCTTGGCTGGCATGAATGCCGATTTCATTTTGCGAGGCGGCGACTTTTCAGACTATGGCAGTCATTCTCTTGACTTGATCTTTGTGCGGACAGGTGGTACAGAGGGACTTTTCAAGACTCTTTTCCCTGATTTGCTCGCAAAATCCCAGCGTCCTTTCTATATCCTAACCTCTGGCAAGAGCAATTCGCTTGCCGCCTCGATGGAGATATTGTCGTTTCTGAGACAAAAGGGATTGGCTGGAGAAATAATCCATGGCTCGAATGCCTACATGACTCAGCGCATCCTCTTGCTGGCAAGAGTAGGTGAGGCCCGACGGCAACTGAAAGGTATGCGCCTTGGCGTTGTAGGCAAACCTTCCGATTGGCTCATTTCCAGCAATGCTGACTATGATGTGGTGCGCTCGCGGCTGGGTGTGGATTTGGTGGATGTTGATATCGATGAATTGATAGAAACAATCAAATCACAACCTGTGGTGCAAGAGCAGTGCCCCAATATTCCAAAGGCTTTGCAGGCTTCGTGGCCAGGAGCCATCAGCATCTATCACGGACTAAAGTCATTGGTTGGGAAGCACAATTTGAATGGGTTCACCATAAGGTGTTTCGACTTGCTCTCCGCTGTCCACAACACTGGTTGCCTGGCTCTTGCAAGACTAAACGCCGAGGGGTTGGTGGCTGGATGCGAGGGTGATGTGCCGGCAATGCTGTCGATGATGTTGGCAAAAGTGCTTCTTGGCTCATCGGGGTTCCAGGCAAACCCTTCCAGCATTGATGTTGACAATGGGGAGATAGTGTTTGCTCATTGCACCATTCCGCTCGACATGGTGGAGCATTATGAACTCGATACTCATTACGAGTCGGGTATTGGCATTGGTGTCAGGGGATTTGTGAAAGAAGGTCCTGTCACTTTGTTCAAAGTGTCTGGCGATCTTTCCAGGTCTTTCATTGCTGAAGGTGTATTGCTTAGGTGTCAGGCAAATCCAAGTTTGTGCCGCACCCAGCTTGTTGTGAGGCTTTGCGACAAGGGCTTGACCGACTATTTCCTTACCAATCCCATTGGCAACCATCACATCATTCTCAAA
>CAMJLI010000267.1 GCA_946406585.1 uncultured Prevotellaceae bacterium
GGCCTGACCTCCATAATGGGCGTGATAACCCTCATGGGCATGATAATGCGCAACGAGATACTCATCTTCGAGCATGCCAACAACCTGATGAAGGATTTCGTCGCCACCCACCCCCACTACGAACGGAAGGAATACAATGCCGCTGTGAAGCAAGCCGCTTATGATGCCGGCAAGCGCCGAATGGTACCCATCTTCCTCACCACAGCCACCACTGCCGTGGGCGTGATTCCGATGATAATAGCCCAGTCGTCATTCTGGATGCCGGTGGGTGTCACCATCTTTGCCGGAGGCATAGGTTCGCTCATCATGGTGGTTACGATGCTGCCAGTGATTTATTGGAAAGTAAGCACGAAATAAGACATGAAAAAAGCCATCTTCATATTCGCCATCAGTGCCGCCATCACTGCCTCGGCACAGACATACAACCTGCAACAGCTCAAGGACTCCGCACTGCAGAACAACATAGCCATGCGCAATGCACAGCACGACATTGCTGCCGCCAGGCAGCAGCGCAAGGAGGCGTTCACCCATTTCTTTCCCAATGTCAGCGCAATAGGATTGACTTTCAACGCCAACAAAGGAATGGCGGAGACCACCCTCAACCCATCAGAGATGATAACGCCCGAAATGGGAGTTGCCATTTCACAAATGTTCCCCCCCGAGGCACTGGCAGCCCTTGCCAATCCAATGAGCATATCGATGATGAAAAACGGAACCATAGCAGGAGTGACAGCAGTGCAACCGATATTTGCCGGAGGACAAATCATCTTTGGCAACAAGTTGGCCAAGGTGGGCGAGGAAGTGAGCATCCTTAAACAGCAGTTGTCAGAAAACGAGGTGGAGAAATACACCGAGCAATACTATTGGCAATTGATAACGCTTCAAGAGAAAAAGAACACCCTGGCAGCCGTCTCCAACCTGCTCAATGACCTTCACAAAGATGCCGAATTGGCCGTTCGCGCCGGCCTGACCTTGCGCAACGACCTACTACAAGTGGAATTGCGCCAGAAAGAGGTGAAAAGCCAAGCGATGAAGCTCGACAATGGCATCTCTCTTGTGCGCATGTTGCTTGCCCAATACTGCGGCCTTCGTGACACTTCTTTCACTCTTGCATCCCCCGCACTGGATGCCGGGAAGCCCATGCCTCCCGCGCCCCTGCACATTGCAGGCAACGTGATAGAGAAATTGCCCGAATACAAGTTGTTGGGCAAGCAAGTGGAAGCAGCCACCCTGCAGAAGAGGATAGCCACGGGCAAGAACCTCCCGTCACTTGCCGTTGGTGCCGGTTACAATTATCACAACCTGATGGACAAGGACCACACCTTCGCCATGGTTTTTGCCACTGTCAGCGTGCCCATCAGCGACTGGTGGGGCGGCAGCCATGCCATCAAGCGTAGGAAGATAGAACTTGAGAAAGCCGAGGAACAGATGGCCGACAATGCAGAGTTGCTTAACATACGTCTTCAAAATGCTTGGAATGGCGTGAAAGAGGCGTATTCACAATTGGAGTTGTCTTACGAGAGCATAGCCCAAGCATCAGAAAGCCTCCGTCTGCAACGCGACAACTATCGCGCCGGCACTTGCACGATGTCAGACTTGCTGCAAGCGCAACTGACCTACCAGCAAGCCCTTGACAACAGGACAGAAATGCTTGCCGAATACCAGAACAAGAATCTGGAATATCGGCAAGCAGCAGGAGAATGAGAATTCATCATCTCAATGTCTTGATGAGGAAGTCGGACACCAGTTGGGTGGTTCGATATATGTTTTGCGAGAACCCATGGTCGTAAGCGTCCTGCAAAACCCATTCGCTTGAAGGCCACAACTGATGGAAGCGCTCCCCATAGGTGTAAGGCACAACACGGTCGGCAGTGCCATGCACGATGAGAGCAGGCCCTGAATATTTGGCAGCCGTCTCATATATTGGCAGATAGAATGCCGTATTGATGTAGTTGCGCCCCAGACGCAGTCCTCCGAACAGTTCCACAAACTCCGGCGGGTCGAGCGGGTCATACGACTTGCCCATTGTGTTGCCTCTTATGGCATCATCTCTAAGGACGGCGGCGGGAGCCATCAGCACAACAGCCTTGAAAGACCCTTCCTCCATTTGTCCGGCTGTCATGGCAGCCACCACACCGCCTTGTGAATGCCCCACGATGGCAACGTCGGAGACATATCTCAAGTCGCGCACATATTCGTACACTTTGGTGGCATCCTCTATCTCGTTGGGCACCGTCATGTCCACGAAATCGCCTTCACTCTCACCATGGCCGTTGAAGTCAAAGCGAATGCTGGCAATCCCATGATTGGCAAGGGAATCGGCTATAAGTTCAAACATCGGTCCGTCCTTCCTTCCAGAAAAGCCATGACAGAGCATCACCATCGGACATTTCTGTCCTTGTGCCAATTCCGGCTTTTGGATGATGGCAGCCAGTTTTCCCTTCGCCCCATCGATTGTCAAGCGCTGGGAGGAGCCTTTCACCACGGCAGGCATTTCCTTAGCCATCAGTTCGGTGAGCGTCACTTCCATCTTGTCGGAAAGGACGGTGGAAAGCAGCACCTTCCCCTCCTTGTCCACGAGCATCATGGATGGAATCCATTTCACTCCAAAAGCCTTGGCGACATCGGAGTCACGCATTCTCTTTAGCTCGCTCACCTGAGGGTAATTCAGTTCATATTGCGCCACCGCCTCCCTCCATTTGCTGGCATCATCGTCGAAAGACACGCCGATGAACTGCACGCCAAGAGGAGCAAACTTCTGATACATCCGCTTCACATTGGGAATATCCTTCCGACAGTCCGGGCACCATGAAGCCCAAAAGTCTATCACGGCATATTTCCCCTTCACCAACTTGCTCAAGGTCTGCTTTTTCCCTTTCAAGTCAGGAAGTTTGAAGTCAGGTATTGCCGTTCCTTTCTTCAGTAGTTCTGTGGCATATTTTGCATCGGCATCAGTCTGCTGGAACTGCGCATGGACAGCCGTGCTTGCAACAAGGCACAATGCTGCAACAAACAACCTCATAAACTATTGTATTTTCTTGGCAAATTGTTTTGAGACATAATAGTTTCCATCGGCGTAAGCCACCTGCCACCAGTCTCCATAATCACCTGTTATTACAAGTTTTTCACCCTTGGCAGGTCCCCATGCCTTCCCGTTGGGATAAGCCAGGAAATCATAGTTGAGTCCAGGTCCGAGACGCAGTCTGACACCCTGTCCAGTGATCTGGCACATGGGAGTGCTCTTTGGCTTTGCCACTGCAGTGCCTTCCACCAACTTGGCATATTTCTTGAACACGTATGCCGTGCCCTTGCCCCAAGCCACCTTGT
>CAMJLI010000268.1 GCA_946406585.1 uncultured Prevotellaceae bacterium
GCCAAGGTGGGTGACCCAAGATGGCTCAACGATACTAATTTCTACAAGTTCGTTGCTACCGAGTGGCCTGCCGGCGACTCAGGACGCATCAGTCCCGACAATGTCACAGTGGATGAGGCTGCCAACACCATCACCGTGAACCAGACAGGTCAGAACAATGTGGCTCTGATTTTCCGTTCATCAAATGTCTATACTGTGCCTGCCACAGACCATTACTTCGTCATCAAGGCTACAGGCCTTTCCGTGAACGATGGAGACAGCTACCTCTGGTGGCTCAACAACACCAACAATGGTGGAAGCTACAAGCCAACAGCCATATATGAGGAAGACGGACAGACCGTGTTCGCATGGGATGTAAACGTGATATCCATAGGCGGTCTTCTCGGAGCAGAAGATACCGAATTCAAGGATGAGGGTGGATGGAGCACAACATTCGGCATGACACTTGCCGATGCCAATGTGCCGGCCGTAATCTCCTACATCGGCTTCATCGACGAGATAGCAGAACCAATTGACGAGGCTGAATATGCTTGGGATGCCACCTTGTGGGTGGCTGGAGACCCAGGCCGCATCTCACCCGACAAGGTGGTGGCAGACGTGGAGGCCAACACCATCACTGTGAGCCAGACAGGCGACAACAATGTAGCTTTGGTTTACAGGACCGACAAGGTGCTTTACGTCAACAATGCCAAGTATTTCGTGATTCTTGGCAAGGGCCTTTCCACAACAGACACCAAGTCGTATCTCTGGTGGCTCAACAACACCAACAACGGCACACAGGTGGCTCCTACTTACGCTGTGGAAAATGCTGACGGGCTCGTTTACTTGATTTGGAACATTGCCGAGTCTGGCTTGGGCGCATCATTCGAAGCACCAAAGACCTATCTCGTGGGCGATGCAACATGGAACACCACATTCGGACTTACCTTGGCTGACGACACAGTGCCGGCTGTCATTTCCTACATAGGATATGAGGGCGAGAATTCATCCATCGTGGAAGAAGCCAAGGCCATGCTCGAGGGCATCAACCAGGTTCGCACCAATGGCATGAACGACGGTACTGTCTACAACCTCAATGGCCAGAAGGTGAACAACCCAACAAGGGGCATCTACATCATCAATGGCAAGAAGGTTGTGATAAAGTAATGTGACAAGTGGGGGCGTTCGTGCATGAATGCCTGCTTGATACATTGAAACCATAAATGAAAAAGGGAAATGGCAAATGTCGTTTCCCTTTCTCATTTTTCCCTGCTTATTCATGTTGCTTTGTGAAATTATTGCTATTTTTGCATCATAAAAAAGCTATAAAATAATTATCATGAAGAAGTTTCCTTTTTTTGCAGTCATGATGCTTGCTTGCGGCACATTGGCTGTAGTTTCCTGCAAGAAAGAATACAATTCCGTATTCCCAGCCACAGAGGATACAAGACAATTCGTAACATTGACCGATGCCGTACCCGATGCAATATTGGAGATAAGGTATTTCGGAACATACAATTTCGTGGGAGACCGTGTTGACGGGTATTTGGAGCCAACAGCTCTGCTGACAAAGAAAGCAGCCGACAGCCTGAAGGCTGTGAGCGACGAAGTCAAGGCTTTGGGCTACAGGTTGAAGATATACGATGCCTACCGTCCCCAAAAGGCAGTGGACCATTTCGTGAGATGGGCTGCCGACATCCCTGACACCATGATGAACGACTACTTTTATCCCGACCTCGACAAGAGCGTGCTTTTCGAACAAGAATATATCATGGAGAAGAGCGGACACACACGAGGCTCCACTGTTGACTTGACACTTTTCGACATGGCTACGGAAAAGGAACTTGACATGGGAGGCACGTTCGACTGGTTCGGAGTGGAGAGTCACCCCGATTTCTGCGGCAATCCAGACACGGGCGAATATACCGGAGGCCAGTCGCCTGCAGGACGCAGCATCACCGAAGAGCAATTTGCTCATAGGATGATTTTGCGAAAGGCAATGCTCCGGCATGGCTTCAAACCCCTTGACAGCGAATGGTGGCATTTCACACTGAAGGACGAACCATTCCCCGACACCTATTTCACGTTCCCCGTAAGACAATTGCATTAAAATGAGAAAAACCATGATGAAGACATTTCCTGCCTGTTTGATGATTGCCTCAGCAATCGTCTTGCTTGCCTCGTGTGCAAAGGATTCGTATATTTCCAAAGACGCCAAGCCTGGGGTGCAGAAACTGAACTGCCAGCGTCCGACTTACTTGAAGGCAGGCGACAAGGTGGCATTGATATCACCATCCTATTCCACACCAATGGAGAATGTGGAAAAAACCTCAGAAGTGCTTAGAGGATGGGGGCTCGTGCCCGTCGTCGGAGTGAATGTGGGCAAGTTGGATGCCGGCAAATATGCCGGCACCAAGAAAGAACGTGCCAGCGACCTGCGGTGGGCTTTTGCCGATCCGGAAATCAAAGCCATCATATGCAACCGCGGTGGATATGGTGCGATACACCTTCTGGATGAAGTGAAATTGCAGGATTTTTCTGCCAACCCCAAATGGCTCGTGGGATTCAGCGACATAACTACTTTGCATGGACTGTTGCAGAATGCCGGCGTGATGAGCATACATGGCACGATGAGCTCTTTCCTCGCCAAGGGAGGACAAGATGCATCGAGCTTGCTCATGCGCGACATGCTGATGGGGCAGATGCCTCGCTATGAGGTGGCGGCTCACCCACAAAACATCCTCGGAAAGGCACAAGGGGTGCTCGTGGGTGGCAACATCTGCACCTTTGCACCATTGCTTGGAACGAAGGCAGATGCCACAGCATACAAGGATATCATCCTTTTCATAGAAGAGGTGGGGGAGTCGATGCACAACCTGGACAGACAACTAAACATATTGAAACTCAATGGGGTGCTCGACCGCTGCCGTGGCGTGGTGCTTGGAGAATTTGACGACAGCAAGCAAGACCTGGATTTTGAAAGCGTGGAACAATTGTATCACCAGTATTTCAAGGAATACAACATCCCGGTGCTGTGCGGATTCCCCGGAGGACATGGCACCGTGAACCTGCCTCTCGTGATGGGAGCACCGGTGACAATAGATGTTCGCAGTGATGGAGCCACCCTCTCATTCGATATCGACGGCAGGGAGAACATAGTGCGTACGGCTGATGTCATGAAACGGGTGAACGAAAATGCCTTGGATTTTGAAGAACAGCCGCTTAAAAGCCTTAAGGATGCAGAATGAA
>CAMJLI010000269.1 GCA_946406585.1 uncultured Prevotellaceae bacterium
GATTTATCGATACTGCCCATTTTTAAGAGAGTTGCAAAGCAACTCTCTTATTGTGTATACACTATATATGGAATGGTTGGACATACTCTCAGAATCCGGGCGAATAAGTTAAAGAATAGGCCTCAGTAACAGACAGACAATCTAGGTAGTTCGGCAGGGAAGATGTTCGTCATCTTCCCCAGCCATTTCGTTTCTTCGTGCCATCCCAGTTGGTGAGTTCATTGTCGGAACCACCACTTCCTAGACTTATGTCACCACGTCCACCTGCGGCAAGGAATAGGTTCTTCAGTAAATCATTGGTGACCGTCATTGCATCACATAGCTGTCTTGTTCGAGTAGCTGTAAGGTCGGCCTTGAAAGGTGTCATGCCACTCCAAGATACCTTTTCCAATAGATAGTTGGTAGCCGTTTCTCGTTGCTTATCATCTGTTGGGTCAAGTCCTCGTTTGAAGGCTTCAGCGACGATTCCCCAAGCAACAGTGTTTCCTTCCTTGGGTTGGAAGTCGTTGTATTTACTAAAGGCATAATCCCTAATGGCAGTAATGGCATTACCAATCCATTGTTCAATCTGTTGCCAGAAGGCTTTCTTGTTCTGTTGAATACAATCCCATACTTTCTTTATTTCAGGGATGCCTAACATTTCTCTGATTTGGCCTTCGGATTCATCGGCACGTTGATGCTCACTATATGCCATGTTGCCAGAACGGACAGCCTCAGACTCTGCTTTGTCAAGTCGTGCATGTAGATCTTTGATTTCTGCTTCCTTCTGGTTGCGCAGTCTGATGATGGCATTCTCATCAATAGAGGCTATCTGTTTTTTGAGCACATTGTTTTCTTCGGTCAATCGACCGTTCTCCTTTTGCAGTTGTTTGCTCTGCTCTATGATGGCTCTGACATCTTGCATTGCCCTTTTATAGAGTGATTTACCCAGTTTCAGTATATCCTCCTTCTGGACTTCTTTGGCTTGCATAAGTGTGGTCTGTAATTCTGTAAGGATGCCTTTAATTGCCTTCCGTCGTTCCTCTCTCCATTCTTTCTGCCCGAATGTGGGAATAGGCTTATCAATTTCTTCTTTTATGGCATTCCAAGCTTTGTTGACAAGAGGATTGGTATTCAGGGTTGGTACCAGCAGGTCTTCCTCCGTGATGTCCAATGCCGCAGCATAATCTTCCAGTTGAGAGACCTTGTCTTCCAATATAGCCTTCTGACTTTTTATGATTTGAGTCTCGTTAACAAGTTTGTCTTTCTGCTGTTCCAACTGTTGCTTCTCTGCTTTAGCATTGTCGATAGCAGTTTTTGCCTGACGTTCAGCCTCTAAAACAGCCTTATTCTTGTGGACACGCTCACGACGTTCTTCACTTGGCAGCATGGAAATGTTATCACCACGCTCCAGACCATATTTGTGTCCCACCTCGTTGTAGTAGTCGGTGTGCATCTGGTAGTAGGTGCGTCCTACGGCATATTTGTCCTCGCCCCATACACGGGCATACGATACACATTCCTTTTCCCTACGTTCGACTTCTGTTTTTACGAAGTCACCTCGGATTTCTTCGGGCAGTTTTTTCCATTCCTTCTGGGAAAGGGCTTTCGACTTGTCATCCTTATGCACATACTTGATAGATGCACGACCTCTGGCTTTTGTCTTGGCAACAGGGATGGTCTGAATCTGGATGTGAGGTGTTGTCTCGTCCAGATGAACGTCGAAGCCGATGATGTTCTCAGCTCCCCAACGGTCACATGCCCAATGGTAGGTGTCCATTGCCCAGTCTTTAATACCTTGTTTCAGCACGACATGGGCATTGCTTCTTTGAAGCGTGAAATCCACATCTTGGTCACCGAAGGCGAGTCGTGTCAGTACCCGATGGTCACCACTAACGATAATGCCGACGGTGCAGTTCGGACTGTTGTCAGAATTTCCTAGAGGATTATCTTTGTCCTTGTATGGTTTGAAGCCAAGCTCGTCAAGACGTTTCTGTAAACGCTCATGAAGTGGCACGGGATTGGAACCAAGAGAAACAATTTCTCCTTTGCCGTTAATCTCAAAGTTGAGATGATTGCGTGAGAAGTCGTAATGGTTGTTTGTGTCCTGGTTCTTCAGACGATAGGTGTTTTCGTCCCATCCGCGACGTTCAGGCTCATAGCCTTCCGCTGCTGAAAAGGACTTGGCTGGTGCGCCAACATGGATGGCGGCACGAGGAATGTTGTTTTTAGCTTTAGACATAATATTATTTTTTGAAGTTAATGTATAAATGTTCATTAGGTCTCGGGTGCAATCTGAGTGGAGGGTTGAGGGAGAGAGTCACTCCCTCACAGATGCGCTTAGCTTCTGGTTCTTGCCATGTGCGGCGACACTGATGTACAGCGGCGGTCTACCCCTCGGAGAGCATAATGGGACTTTTTAAGGGAGTGTAGCGAATCTAAAAGTCCATATTATGTTATGGGATTATTCGGTAATCCCTCTCGGCGTAGCATTTACTCAGGAGCTGGAGGTATTTCGGCTTCTATGCAGCAGTCACCCTTTCCGTACTCGACATAGCGTTGAAGCTTGCCACAGTAGGTGCCGTTGATACCCTCATGTGAGAGCTTGCACTTGTGGCATTCTGGATTCCTTCCATGCCATCGTTCTTCCTGTGCCAACAGAATTGATAGCATGACAGCATCCTTTTTTGGCTCATTCGAAGCTGGCTTTGTTTTTGGCGTTTCATCCTTGACATTATTGCTGATGGGTGAAAAGCCCACCACTTCCAAGTCAAGTGCTTTGACGAGCAATGCGAGGTTAGGATTGGCGTCCTCCATCCGTATCAGAGCAGCTTCTGCCTCGGTTGGCCGCAAGGGTTGCTGACTGAGAACCATCTGGGCAATGGTGTGGCAATCGCCTTGTGCTTTCTCCATAACATCAGAGATATGAAAATGGAGATTTGGAACTGCTTGCAGCATTTCTTGCCATTTGCTATACTCACCCTTGTTTGGAAACACAACCACGGATTTCCCTTCAAGGGAAAGCAAATCGGAGGGAGTCGCTTGCTCTTTTCCAGTTGCAAGCCAAACGTATGGTGTGGGGAAACAACTCATAACGGCAGCGGTCATTTCGTCCGTCACCAATGCAAGTGTCTGGCTGGGGAAGATATCAAGCAATTGCTCGCCAAACAAGCAAGTCGGTCGCCCGTCTTGATAGTACCAGCTATCATCATAGACCTTGCCTGTTTCGCTATCCATTGTCAAGAT
>CAMJLI010000270.1 GCA_946406585.1 uncultured Prevotellaceae bacterium
AAAGCATACCCGGATTCCATATTTCCAAAGCATTATGCAGAGGCGTTGATTTTGAAACAATGGAAAAAGGGAAAACTGGCTGATGACGATGATTCGGAATTGGCAAATTCACTAAGAGATTTCTTGAAACCTAACGGAAAGCGAAAAGTGGTGAACACTAAAATGTATGCCTGGAAGCATTATCGCCACACTTATTGGTACTATTACATATATGGTGGTAACAAGGAAGACTCTTAAGGCCACTTCTCGTGCAGCATTGTTCTTAGTCTTTTCAGGAATGATTGCATTCCTGTCCGTCTCTTGCAGAGATGTCTTCGACATTCACCCTTACGATGTCGATTTTGATGGCGAGGAGGACATCAATGGTAAAAATATGGCACGTATAGAACGCCTGTGTGCCAATAGGGACTCAATAAGGTTCGTGGTTACTGGCGACACGCAGGGGTGGTATGACGAGACGTCAGACATGGTGGATGACATTAATGGGAGAGGTGACATAGATTTTGTCATTCATGGTGGAGACCTCTCCAATTATGGAGTGACAAGGGAATTTGTCCTTCAGAGGGATATCCTGCAGCGGCTGAACGTGCCTTATGTGGCACTAATAGGCAACCATGACTGCCTTGGCACTGGCATAGAGGTGTTTAGGAGAATGTATGGCGACCTGAATTTCTCCTTCGTTGCAGGGAAGGTGAAGTTTGTATGCCTGAACACAAATGCCCTCGAATATGATTTTAGCGAGGCAATACCAGACTTTGATTTCATACAGTCGCAGTTGGATAAAGGTACTGAAGACTATGACAAGACAGTCTTTTGCATGCACTCACCACCATTCAATGAACAGTTCAACAACAAGGTGGTGCATGCTTTCGACCATTACGTGCGACTTTTCCCTGATGTGCAGTTTTGCACCTCGGGGCATTTGCACCGATTCAATGCAGAGGACTATTTCAACAATGGCATATTGTATTTTACCAGCGACAGTGCCAACCACCGGAATTATATCGTGTTTACAATCACCAATAAAGGATACTACTATGATGTTGTCTATTATTAGGATGATTGTCATTCTTGGAATGCTGCCCGCATTCGCCCTGGCACAAGATGAGAAATGCGACTCCTCTCCAGGTGACATGAGGAAGAATGAGGCTTTCAGAAAGGTCTTCAAACCATTGATTCCTTCACAGGCCGTGATACAGAACGCAGGCAACATGGGTTTTGTGTCCTGTGGCGTGGGGTGGAATTATGGGCGACGCAGACAATGGGAAACACACCTCTTGGTGGGCTACGTGCCAAGGCACAAGTCGGAAACCGCGAGATTTACAATAACACTCAAGGAAAATTTCATACCATGGAACATCACAATGTCGAAGGGATGGAATGTGGAACCTCTCGAATTCGGAATGTATGTAAATGCCATCTTTGGAAGGGAATTTTGGAATCATCAGCCTAACCGCTACCCAAACAATTATTATTGGTTCTCAACGATGTTTAGAACTAATATTTTTGTTGGACAACGCATAACCAAAAAGGTGGAGTGGCAAGGAATGAAAAGACTCAAAGCTGTGACGGCATTTTATGAAATAAGTAGTTGCGACTTGTACATAATAGACTTTGTAAACAACAAGAATGTGGGTCTGAAGGACATGTTGGGACTGTCGTTAGGCTTGAAATTTCAGTTCTTCTGACAGTCTGTCGGTAATGTGAACAAACTGACACGACTGACAAAAAGTCATTGACATACACATGGAATCTCCACTTTGGCACGATTTTCGCTATATGACGTATAGATAATAGTTATAAACCAAAAAACATCAAGAAATGAACATCAAACCATTAGCAGACAGAGTCTTAGTTCTCCCTGCACCCGCTGAGGAGAAAGTCGGTGGCATCATCATCCCCGACACGGCCAAAGAGAAACCCTTGAAGGGAAAAATTATTGCCGCCGGACAAGGCACCAAAGATGAAGAGATGGTGCTAAAAGTGGGCGACACAGTGCTTTATGGCAAATATGCCGGCACAGAAGTGGAACTCGACGGCGAAAAATATCTCATCATGCGCCAAAGCGACGTACTTGCTATCATTGGATAAACAAACAAATAATAGAATTTCATCATGGCTAAAGACATTAAATTCAATATCGAGGCTCGCGACCTGTTGAAACAGGGTGTCGACCAACTCGCAAATGCTGTAAAAGTAACTCTTGGTCCTAAAGGACGCAATGTGGTAATCGAGAAAAAGTTTGGCGCTCCACAAATAACAAAAGATGGTGTGACTGTGGCCAAGGAAATAGAGCTCGAAGATTCCTTCGAGAATACTGGAGCACAACTCGTGAAAAGCGTTGCCTCCAAAACTGGTGACGATGCAGGTGATGGCACTACCACAGCAACCATCCTGGCACAGGCTATCATCACTGAGGGCTTGAAGAATGTTACTGCGGGGGCTAACCCCATGGACCTCAAGAGGGGTATCGACAAGGCAGTGAAGGCTGTTGTCGACCATATCGCTGCAAGTGCAGAGAAAGTGGACGACAACTATGACAAAATCGAGCAGGTGGCTACAGTTTCAGCCAACAACGACAAGGAGATAGGCAAGCTGCTCGCCGATGCCATGCGCAAAGTGTCGAAAGATGGCGTTATCTCCATTGAAGAGAGCAAGAGCCGTGACACCCATATCGAAGTGGTGGAAGGAATGCAGTTTGACAGGGGGTATCTTAGTGGATATTTTGTCACTGACCCAGACAAGCTGGAGTGTGTCTTCGACCGTCCCTATATCTTGATTTATGACAAGAAAATCAGCAATATCAAGGAGTTCCTGCCAATTTTGCAGCCTGCTGCAGAGAGTGGAAGACCATTGCTCGTAATCGCTGAAGACGTAGATTCTGAGGCTCTCACAACATTGGTTGTCAACAGACTGCGCTCTGGATTGAAAATCTGTGCTGTCAAGGCTCCTGGATTCGGAGACCGCCGCAAGGCCATGCTCGAGGACATCGCAGTTCTTACCGGTGGCGTCGTAATCAGCGAAGAAAAGGGCTTGAAACTTGAGCAGGCTACTCTCGACATGCTGGGAACTTGCGAGAAAGTCACCATTTCAAAGGACAACACCACCATTGTGGATGGTGCAGGTGCTAAAGAGGCTATTGCCGACAGAGTGGCAGCCATCAAGAATGAAATAGCAAACACCACAAG
>CAMJLI010000271.1 GCA_946406585.1 uncultured Prevotellaceae bacterium
AAGTCAACACATGCAGAATTGTGGCAGCAATATGTTGACGACACACGCATCATCAATGGCGACAGATGCCTGATAACACTCCTTGCCGACGGCACATACATGGCAAACGGATGGCCAGTATGCGGAAGCAGCGGAATCTGCCATGATGAGAGCCACCCGTTGCTGGCCATCGTCTTCATCGAGCAAACAGCAGACAACCAAGTGATAGAAGAGACAACAGCCCATCATTTCCGTCGCCTTTACACACAGCTCACCGTCAACCGCTGGAACCAGGAAGCCACCAACAAAGCCATCGACTGGATGCAAGCCCTCATTGGCAAGGTAAACTTTGTAACATACGGTTGCAACATGCTGCCCAACGCACCATTCCCCCTGTTGGAACACCTAGACAGAATAAATAAATAATGCTCCATTACGAGCAAGAGTCAGAATAACGACTTACAATCACCCCACCACATCATGTCATTAGACTTAGAGAACCATCTTGTAGCAAAAGCCAACTTGGACTTTCAGCCACTAACTGCAAATTTCGAACTGACGCCCGAGTGCAATCTCAGATGCGACATGTGCTTCATTCGGCTCTCGCATGGTGAAGTAAAGGCCCAAGGCGGGATAAAGGATTCTGCAGCATGGCTCAATCTGGCCCGACAGTTGCAGGATGCCGGCACGCTATTCATACTTCTCACTGGTGGCGAGCCGATGCTCCACCCTCAGTTCAGCGAGATATATACAGCCCTTCGTGACATGGGGTTTATCATAACCCTCAACACCAACGGCACCATGATTACCGAGCAGATGTGCCGTGAGACATTTTACCAAAAGCCGCGTCGTGTGAACGTCACCCTCTATGGCACCAACCGCGACACCTACGGCAATCTCTGCCACAACCGCGAGGCATACGAGCAGACAATGCGCAGTCTGCGCCTGCTTCGCAAATACGACATCGACACAAAGCTAAACCTCAGCATGACACCTGCCAACGCCTCGGAATATTCCGACTTGATGGCAGTGGCAGACGAATTGGGCATCCCGGTTGTGTCGAACAGCTACATGTTTCCTAGTCGGTACAACAAATGCCCTGAAAAGGCATACGACCCGGCCGTACGGCTGACACCAAGCGAAGCTGCAAGGCTCAACAACCTATACAATCAACACAGGTTGGGTGATGACTATCCCTCACACGCCCGGCAAGCCATCATGCAAGCCACCAAAGTAGTGGCATCAGAAGAAGGCTACCGCCTAAACTGCCGTGCCGGACGCAGTTCGTTATGGGTGGACTGGCGCCACCACGTCACTCCATGTGTGATGATGGAAACCCCATGCATCGACTTGGCAACCGGTGAAGCCAGCACTGGCGATGGCCGCGCAAATGTCAAGCCATGCCAGCCAGGCGACATCGTGGAAGCATGGCATTGGATTACAAGAACGTGTCAAGAGCTTCCCCCCATCGAGGAATGCAAGGGATGCAGACTGAAAAAGATATGCCAGGTGTGCTATGCCGCCGCCATTCTTGAAAAGCGCCATTGCGGCACCATCAACTACCTATGCGACATGGCCCATGCAGAGGTGGAAGAAATGAAGAAAGCAATAAAAAACCAACAAGAATCCAGATGAAAAAGACCCAAACCTTTGTAAAGAGAGACATATCAGGTGAGACCATCCTCATTCCGACAGGTGAGACAGCCAAGGCATTCAATGGCATGATCACCCTGCAAGGCATTGGCGGATTCATCTGGGACCACATAGAAGAGACCGAAAGCCTGGAACATCTCATCGACCTGATAATGTCGGAATACGATGTCGACCGTAAGACGGCAGGCAGCGATGCCATCGGTTTCATCATGCAGCTGCTGCAATCCGGCATGATACGCACCACGGGAAAGAACTGGTAAAGGCGAATAATTAATCAAGTAGGAAATCAAAATCTGTTTGATGCCCAACCATCTGGAACAAGCACTTCTCTCCCTTACCAAAGCCGCCCTATGGTCGGCAAGTCCGGCCACCGATGTATTCCCCTTGGAAGAAGACGAATGGGTGCAACTGCATTTCATGGCCAAAAAGCAGACCGTGGAAGGCATTGTCTATGATGCGATATGCCAATTGCCGGAAGACATGCTTCCCCCTTACCACATTTTAATGAAATGGATGGAAGAGGTACAGAGGATGGAAGCAAAATATCGCCTTCATGTGCGCACGTTGGCCTGGCTCACCGGCCGCATTGAGGAAGAGACGCCACTAAAGCCCATCATACTCAAGGGACTGCCCCTTGGCTCACTCTACCCCACTCCATCTCACCGCACATGTGGCGACATCGACATATTCTACGGCAGCGCAGCGGCTTGCACCCGTGCCAACTACCAAGTGGAATCATGGGGCACGCCAATAATAAATGGCGATTTTGGGGAATACGCATACCTTGTTGGCGACATCCCCATCGAGCACCACAGCTACATGAGTCTTTCGCATGTGCCATGGCGCAAAAAGTCACTGACAGCCTGGGTGGAGCATGAATGCTCACTCTCCACAGGCATCATGACGGTAGAAGTGGAAGGCATGCCCATCAAGGTGCTCTCTCCCATCCTCGACATGGTCCAACTGGCAAGCCACAGTCTGAAACATGCCCTAAATGAAGGCATAGGACTCCGCCAACTGTGCGACATGGCCATGTATGTCAACAAGTACCACGACATCATGCAGCCAAAAGAACTGCGCCAGGCACTCAACCGCTTCGGATTGTTACGCTGGACCGACCTATGCCTATCCTATTGCACCAAATATCTCGGACTTCAAGAGTCATCCCTTCCCTATTCCCCGCATTGCAGCAACAATCTTCTTGACGCGATGCACAAGGAAGTGATGCTCAGCGGCAATTTTGGCCAGATGGACGAGCGCTACCAGCACTCAGACCCCGCACAAGCCACGCAAAAGCAAACGGCAAGGCGCATTTTGCGGAACGTGAGACGCTACATCAGCCTTTCGCCATTAGAATCCACTTTTTGGCTTCTGGGCCTTGCCGGTACTCGAACAATAGAAAAAATACAAAACAAAACATAAAAAACATGAGAACAACATCACACATTCTTTTGGCCATGATCGTGGTCATGCTGGCGTTCAGCTCTTGCAGGACACGCACACAGATGCTATATCTGGAAGACTT
>CAMJLI010000272.1 GCA_946406585.1 uncultured Prevotellaceae bacterium
AGCATTGTGGAAAGCGTAGATAACAGAAGAATTAACCTTGTGGAATTGAATGATGTCATTCCTGCTGGTACTGGAGTTATTCTTGAAGGTTCTCCTGGCAATTATTCTTTCCCAATAGCCACTGAAGCAGATCCAGTTGGTGTAAACATGCTCTTGGGAACCGACGAGGAAACGACAATTGAGTATGAAGCAGGCAGCAAGTATTACATTCTTTCTACCTTAGACGATGTTGTTGGTTTCTATTTGGCCAATAGAGAAAGCAGCTTTACAAATGGAGCTCACAAGGCTTATCTTGTAGTTCCTGATGATGAGCAAACAGAAGGCGTAAATGCTTTTGTTTTCCAACACACAGACGGCATATTGAATGTTAATGCAGAAAAGAATGTAGATTCCAATGTTTACACTATTTCTGGCATCCGTGTGGATGGCAATAAGCTTGCCAAGGGCTTGTATATCGTTGACGGAAAGAAAAAAATCATTAAATAAAAACAGGAGATATAGATTATGAAAATTTATGTTCAACCACAGGCAGAGATTATCTCATCAGAATTGTATTTGTTGGCTGCCATGAGTATTCACGATGAAATAGGTACAGGTGGTCAGTTGGCCAACGATGCATTCTTTGATAGTGATAACTTGTCAACTTATACCAATTCTAAGGTGTGGGGTGATGAAGATGAATAGTTTCATCGGCAATCTCTGAAATAAAGCGCCGCTCCTGTCAAGGGGTGGCGCTTTTTTGCAACGAACAATTTGCATTCTTTCTGTCAATGATGGCTGCCTTTTATGACTTTTCCAAAGTAATGGTGACATGGTGTAAAGTGCGTTTGTCTTTTACATGCTAACTTTACGCAAAAATCACAAAAATTGTATCATTATGAAGAAAGTCTTATTGCAATTGCTGGCTTGTTGTGCAGCATTGACGGTGAATGCGCAAAACCCATACCTGCCTCTTTGGGAACATTTGCCTGACGGAGAACCACGTGTGTTTGAAGACCCTGACAATCCAGGGAAGTTTAGGGCTTACATCATTGGCTCACATGATGTCAACTACTCTGCGTATTGCGGAAATGACGTGAGAATGTGGTCTGCTCCAGTTGAGGACTTGAGCAAATGGTGGGACGAAGGTCCCATTTTCTCACATTTCGTTGACGGACAATGGGACACCATGTTCGCTCCAGACCTCGTGGAGGTGAAAGACAAGACTACAGGCAAGAAAACCTATTATCTTTATCCGCATTCCAGGGGGTGGAACAGAATCGCCATGGTATGCAAGGGCGACAGACCAAATGGGCCATTCACTCCTGTTAATCTCACCGAGGATGGAAGAAAATGCCTTCCTGGTTCGATGATTGACTTCGACCCTTCTGTATTCATTGAAAATATCACCGACAAGAAAGACCCTGATTACAATAAGGGGTTCAGGGCTTACGTGTTCTATGGATTCCAACATTCTACTGCTTGCGAACTCGACCAAGACAACATGTATTCCATCAGGCCTGGCACGGAAATCCATGATTATTTCATACCGGCAAGTTCGCAATATGGAGTGGTGCGCGATCCACAAGGCACATCCTATCCCTCTCTGTATAAAGACCAAAACCCAGCCGACTTCAATTTCTTTGAGGCTTCTTCCATCAGGCAGGTTGGCAACAAATACGTGATGGTGTTCTCTGGATATTCAGGTCCAGACTATGGACTTGGTTCCACCAATTCTGCTTTGCGATATGCCTTTGGCGACTCGCCACTTGGACCATGGAGGTCGGGTGGTGTGCTCGTGGATTCTCGTGGAGTGGTGCCTAATGAAGATGGCTCGCATCTGACAACAACCAATGCCGCACACAACACGCATGGTTCTATTCAAGAAATCAACGGACAGTGGTATGTGTTCTATCACCGCCCGCCAAGAGGGTTCGGTAATGCAAGACAATCGATGGTGGCCCCAGTGAAGATTACTTGGGACAAGAAATCTGTTGAAAAAGGAGGCATGGTGAAAATTACTGGTTATGACCCTTATGATAAGAACAACGAGTGGAAAGCATCTGCTGCCGATGGATGCACCTATTTGGGTGCTGAGGTAACTTCCGAAGGTTTCCAGATTTTTGGACTTCCTCCTTATAATTACTATTCCGCTGGCTTGGCATGTTACATGAGTGGAAATGAATGGATGCAGGACAACCATGACAATTGGAACAACAGCATGGATCTGGCAGGTATAACAAACAAGGGCATCGTGGGATTCAAGTATTTTGGATTTGGCGGACTGGAGAAAGACACAAAAGGCGTAAAGGCTTTTGAGGGAACAGCTATTGGTGACGGTGCCACACTCAACTTGCGTCTCACGCCAGGTGGTCATGGCGCTTTCAAAATACATGTGATGCTTGACGGACCTTATCAGAATGACACGTGGAAAGGTCGTGAGATTGGTGTGGTGGAAGTGCCTGCAGACGCCCCTAAGATTCCAAGTGTGTTGCAGGTGGCTGTGCCTGCAGTGGAAGGTCTCAAGGGTAAGCATGCCATCTATCTCGTCGCTGAAGGACCTGAGGTGGAACAGCCAAGGAACGACAGACCGCAATGGGGAGGCAGGCAAGCCAGGCCGCAACGGCCACAGGGGCTTTTCGACCTCCATGGCATAGGCTTCTCTAAGAATGGAAGGGCTATTGAATTCCCTGTGGTGCCAAAGGTGGAAATCTCTGTTGATGGTCAAGTGCTACGCCTGCCTGACACACCGGTGAGGGCTTCCAATGCCAATGGTTACATGGATGTAACGCACTACCAAGCATACGCGCCTATCAAGAAGGGTTCTGTCATCAAGGCTAAAGCATCAGACCCCTCGGTGAAAATAGAAATCAGTCCGGTGGTGGAAGGCAGGGCAACAGTAAAATGCACTTATAAAGGACAGGACAAGTTTTATCTGATCAATTAGCTTTTCATTTGCAAGGTCGTTGTTGCATGACAAGGACAAACAAAAATTTGTTTGGTTGGTGGTTTTTTTATACTTTTGCCAACAAAAGTGCGATTTGCCATGATTAACTATGACCTAACCAAAATAAAGGCCATCATTTTTGATGTTGATGGTGTGTTGAGCAGGCAAACCATTTCCATGGACGATAATGGGGAGCCGCTACGCACCATCAACATTCAAGATGG
>CAMJLI010000273.1 GCA_946406585.1 uncultured Prevotellaceae bacterium
GAACACATGTTGCAGTTGAAGGCCATTCGCGACGAATATGACCCTCACGGAGGACGTGCCATCGGTTCGCGTGAAATGTTGGATATTGACGAGGCAGAATATGGAGGTGAAATGCTTTATATCAACAAGTCGGCAAAACACCCAATGTGGGCAATGGAATATTGTCGTGATGAAGGACTTCGCAAATATTGGGATGAATACAGCTATCCTTTCCACAAGGAAGGAGAGGGGCCTCTATATCGTGGAAAGCCTGCTCTTGAATACAACCACAACATGGATGCTTTTGCCGTGGAAATGGTGCGAAGATGGCATGAGTATTGGTTGGAAAGACCTGGCACCGGGCGTAGGGTAAGTTCTGGTGGTGTGAAAATCGTGTTCAGCGATACCAACACACACCATCGTGGAGAATCCAACTTCAGAATGAGTGGCGTGACAGATGCCATGCGTATCCCCAAGGATGCCTTCTATGCCCACCAAGTGATGTGGGACGGATGGGTGGAACCAGAAAAACCACATACTTATATTGTAGGGCATTGGAATTACGAACCAAACACAGTAAAACCCGTCTATGTGGTGTCGAATGAAGACATGGTGGAACTATTCCTTAATGGCAAGTCGATGGGAAAGGGCAAACAAAGTTACAAATATCTTTTTTCTTTTGATAACGTTCCATTCGAGGCTGGAAGTTTGGAAGCGATAGGTTATTGCAAAATCGAATCGGGCTCTCAAGGATCTACGGATATGGTTCCAACATCATTGTACAAGCTTGAAACAGCAGGCAAACCATACAAGCTACGTATCACCCCTATTCTGAATCCAGATGGGATGAAGGCAGATGGAGCAGACATGGCACTGTTTCAAGTCGAGGTGGTGGATAGCATGGGAAGAAGATGTCCCCTTGACAACAGAATGGTGCATTTCTCTATGAGTGGCGAAGGGCAATGGATAGGGGGCTTGGCATCTCGCAACAACAAAGATTTCCAAAAGTTGGATGAAAAGAGAGACCCCTCTCTACTTGATGCAGCAGCCACAAAAAACATAAGCGACAACTTCGTAAGGGCATACAGCCTACCTGTGGAATGTGGTGTAAATAGAGTCTTGGTTCGTTCAACAGTAAATGCAGGTCCCATTAGTTTGTCAGTAATGGCTGATGGGGTAAGACCTGGCTACGTAACAATCAATACCATCCAAGATACCGGCAAGTTGCCCGCTTTTTCTTTGGCTCCACATCTTGAAAGGGGTGAAACACCGATGTCGCCAAGTTACAATGACATTTTCAAGACTGTGCCTATCAAGAACATTATTGCAGGCAGCAATGAGGAAACCGCATCCAACAGCTACGATGACAATGAACTATCAGAGTGGCAAAGTGACGGACGCCTTGAAAACGCATGGGCAACATATCGGCTGGAACGAAAAGCCGTAATATCTGAAATAGTCATGAAATTGGCAGGTTGGAGAACGAAGCATTATCCATTGGAAGTGTATTCCGGGAAGAAATTGTTATGGAAAGGATTCACACAACCATCGCTTGGATACGTTCACATACCTATTGAGAAACAAGAAGACACGGACAACATCACAATAAAGATGTATGGTCCTGCTACAGACAAGCAAGAAGTAGGGGATACAAAAGAATTGGCAGGCGGGGTTGCCGGAGAACTTGACCGTATCGGTTCCATAAAAGGTACCGTAAAACTCAGAATTGTTGAAATCGACTTCTTGGAAAAGCAACGAAAATAATATCTTGGTAACAAATTTGTACGAATTGTTTCCTTTTTTGAAAAAAAATAATAACTTTGCACTATAATTTATAACCCATATTTTCAATTAACCTATTTGTTAACTCTTCATTATTAATGATATGAACTTGAAATTTCGTTTGGCAGTAATGAATTTCTTGGAATTCGCTGTCTGGGGGGCTTATCTCACATGTATGGGCAATTACCTTGGAAAGGCAGGGATGGGTGACTCGATCCCATGGTTCTATGCAATTCAAGGTATCGTTTCGATTTTTATGCCCACGCTAATGGGTATTGTGGCAGACAAATACTTGCAGCCACAACGTGTGTTAGGCCTCTGCCACTTGTTGGCAGGTGCTTTCATGTTAGCCTGCTGGTGGATGGGCATGAACAGTCCCACCCCTGATAAGGCTGCGTTCATCACTCTTTATACTCTTAGTGTAGCATTCTACATGCCCACCATAGCATTGGCTAATACCACGGCATTCTCCATCTTGACACGCAATGGAATGGATACGGTAAAAGACTTTCCACCCATCCGTGTACTTGGAACCGTTGGTTTCATAGCCACGATGTGGTTTGTAAACTGTGCAGTGTGGGATGGCGGTTCGTTTACGTTCACATTGGGTGAAAACGCCCATAAGTTCCAATACACCCACATGCAGTTCTTTGTATCAGGATTGCTCAGTTTCGTCCTTTTTGCATATTGCTTCACATTGCCAGCTTGCCCATTGGTAAAGAAAGAGGGCAAGACATCGTTGGTGGAAGCATTCGGCTTGAATGCATTCAAGTTGTTCAAGACAAAGAAGATGGCTTTGTTCTTCATCTTCTCTGCTTTGTTGGGCATGTGTCTCCAAGTGACCAACGGCTATGCCGGTCCATTCATTACGAGTTTCAAGGGTAGCGAAATCGCAGAGGTGGCTAATTCGTTTGCAGCCAACAACGCCACATTGCTGACATCCATTTCTCAGATGAGCGAGGCTCTTTGCATCCTGATGATTCCGTTCTGTCTCAAAAAGTTTGGCATCAAGGGTGTCATGCTTATGTCAATGTTTGCATGGGTGTTCCGCTTCGGTTTCTTCGGCGTGGGTGACCCAGCCATGCCAGGTGTTATCTTCTTCATCCTCTCTTGCATCGTCTATGGTGTTGCTTTCGACTTCTTCAACGTTTCTGGTGGCATCTTCGTTGACCAAGAGTGCGAGCCAAGCATCAAGGCATCTGCTCAAGGATTGTTCATGATGATGACCAACGGTGTGGGCGCCACAGTAGGCACATTGGCTGCTGGAGCCATCATCAACTCATACTGCTCATGGCAAGGTGACTATCTAATGGGAGAATGGCAGACTTGTTGGTTCATTTT
>CAMJLI010000274.1 GCA_946406585.1 uncultured Prevotellaceae bacterium
GGCAATTTCCAGGAGATACTTCATTGGGACAACTTCATCGGTGTCACCGACCCCATCTATCCCGTCTATATCGACTCTAACGTGATGATAGGCCGCTGCGGGGTGTTTGAAGAAGGGCGCTGGTCCAATGTCGTCTACATGCCATGTGTGGCGGAAAATGGTTTCGTGCCAGAGATACCCAAGGGAGGACGACATGTCGATGTCATCTACCTTTGCTATCCCAACAATCCCACAGGCACTGTACTCACCAAACAAGAGTTGCGCAAGTGGGTGAACTATGCCCTGCGCAGCGATGCCCTCATCTTCTATGATGCAGCCTATCAAGCATATATCCAGGATCCTGAGATACCCCATTCCATCTATGAGATACGAGGTGCCAGGAAGTGTGCCGTGGAGTTTCACAGCTATTCCAAGACTGCTGGGTTTACCGGTGTGCGCTGCGGCTACACTGTAGTGCCGAAGGACTTGACAGTATCCACCTTCGAGGGCGAGCGCATCTCAGTGAACCATCTGTGGAACCGCCGGCAATGTACCAAGTTCAATGGTGCAAGTTACATCAGCCAACGTGCCGCCGAGGCCATCTACACTCCAGAAGGCAAGAGCCAGGTGAAAGCCACCATCGACTACTACATGCAGAATGCCCATAAGATGCTGGTCACCCTTCGCGGTCTTGGATATGAGGTGTATGGAGGCGAGAATGCTCCCTACATATGGATGAAGACGCCTGGCAATACGGATTCGTGGCAATTCTTCGAGCAGTTGCTTTATGGTGCCAATGTGGTGTGCACGCCTGGCGTGGGCTTCGGACCGTCAGGAGAGGGGTATGTGCGGTTCACTGCTTTCGCCACACACGAGAGCACCAACGAGGCATTGGAGAGAATAGAGAAATGGACAAAATCATTATAAACCTATTACAATTATGGAAGCATTAAGATTTCAGGTGGTCGGCGAGGCGTTCAAGAAGAAGCCTCTCGACGTGAAGATTCCCAGTGAGAGACCCTCGAAATATTTCGGAAAGAAGGTCTTCAACCGAGAAAAGATGTACAAGTATCTGCCCAAGGACATCTACGAGAAGATGATAGATGTGATGGACAACGGGGCCAGACTCGACCGCGAAGTGGCAGATGCGGTGGCTGCAGGCATGAAACAGTGGGCTACCGAACAAGGTGTGACGCACTATACACACTGGTTCCAGCCGCTGACGGAAGGCACGGCAGAGAAACACGACTCGTTCATCGAGCACAATGGCAAGGGAGGCATGGTGGAGGAGTTTACGGGCAAGTTGCTCGTGCAGCAGGAGCCTGATGCATCGTCGTTCCCAAGTGGCGGCATACGCAGCACGTTCGAGGCCCGTGGCTATTCTGCCTGGGACCCCACATCGCCGGTGTTCATCATCGACGACACGCTGTGCATACCCACCGTGTTCATATCCTATAGCGGCGAGGCTCTCGACTACAAGGCTCCATTGCTGCGTGCGCTCCATGCCGTGAATGTGGCTGCCACGGAAGTGTGCCGCTATTTCGACCCCGACGTGAAGAAAGTGACTTCCAACCTTGGTTGGGAGCAGGAGTATTTCCTTGTAGATGAAGGACTGTATGCAGCACGTCCCGACCTGCTCTTGACGGGGCGCACGCTCATGGGGCACGACTCGGCGAAAAACCAGCAGATGGACGACCACTATTTCGGTTCTATACCTGAGCGTGTGGCAGCCTTCATGAAGGAACTTGAAATAGTAGCTCTCGAACTGGGCATTCCTTGCAAGACACGCCATAACGAGGTGGCTCCAAACCAGTTTGAACTGGCTCCCATCTTCGAGGATACCAATCTGGCTGTGGACCACAACATGTTGCTGATGTCGGTGATGAAACGCGTGGCACGCAAGCATGGATTCAGGGTGCTGCTCCATGAGAAACCCTTTGCTGGCATCAACGGCAGTGGCAAGCACAACAACTGGAGCCTGTCCACCGACACAGGGGTGCTGCTCCATGCACCGGGGAAGACGATGGTGCAGAACCTGCGCTTCGCCACGTTCATAGTGGAGACGCTGATGGGTGTGCATCGCCACAATGGTCTGCTGAAGGCCAGCATCATGTCTGCCACAAACGCACATCGATTGGGTGCCAATGAGGCGCCACCAGCCATCATCAGTTCGTTCCTCGGCAAGCAGGTGAGTGAACTGCTCGACCATATTGAGATGGCTGACCGCGAAAACATCCTTGCCATGGACGGCAAGCAGGGTATGAAAATGGACATCCCCGAGATTCCTGAGTTGTTCATCGACAACACCGACCGCAACCGCACCTCGCCATTCGCATTCACGGGCAACCGCTTTGAATTCCGCGCCGTAGGTTCTGAGGCCAACTGCGCCAGTGCGATGATTGCCTTGAACTCCGCTGTCGCCGAAGCCCTCATGTCGTTCAAAAAACGTGTGGACGCACGCATCAAGGAGACAGAAAAGCAGTTTGAGGGAACAGAGCACAATGCCACCTTCCATGCCATCATCGACATACTGCGTGAAGACATAAAGACCTGCAAGCCCATCCGTTTCGACGGCAATGGCTATTCCGACGAGTGGGTGGTGGAAGCTGAGAGACGTGGCCTTGATGTGGAGAAGTCGTGCCCGAAGATTTTCGAAAGGTATCTCGACCCGGCAAGCATAGAGATGTTTGAGAGTCTGGGTGTCATGACAAGGAAGGAACTGGAAGCCCGCAATGAAGTGAAGTGGGAGACCTACACAAAGAAGATACAGATAGAGGCTCGCGTGCTTGGAGACCTATCGATGAACCACATCATTCCCGTGGCAACAAAATATCAGAGTGAACTTCTGAAGAATGTGGAGAATATGGCCACCATCTTCCCCGGCGACAAGGCTCAAAGTCTGTCAATCCGAAACATAAAACTCATCGAGGAGATAGCAGAGCGCACCTCTACCATAGAGCGTCAGGTGGAAGAACTGATAAATGCCCGAAGAGAAGCCAATAAGATAGAAGATGAACACGAAAAGGCGATAGCATACCACGACAAGGTGGAGCCGAAACTCGATGACATCCGCTATCAGATAGACAAGTTGGAGCTCATCGTTGACGACAGCCT
>CAMJLI010000275.1 GCA_946406585.1 uncultured Prevotellaceae bacterium
AGCGGAAGGTCCATCAAGTATTTCGACCCGCAAAGCAACGAGAGCTATACTCCGTTTGTCATCGAGACTTCCATCGGCGTCGACCGCATGTTCCTCTCTGTGATGTGCCACTCGTTTGAAGAGGAGAAGCTTGACAATGGCGAGACACGCGTGGTGCTCAAGTTGCCTGCCGCCCTCGCTCCTGTGAAGCTGGCCGTTCTTCCTCTCGTCAAGAAAGACGGACTGCCAGAGAAGGCCCGTGAGATAATAGACAACCTGAAGTTCCACTTCAACTGCCAATACGACGAGAAGGACACCATAGGAAAGCGCTATCGCCGTCAGGATGCCATCGGCACACCATATTGCGTCACTGTGGATTATGACACCCTTGCCGACAACACTGTCACATTGCGCTTCCGTGACACCATGGAGCAGGAGCGTGTGAGCATCGACCAACTTAATGGCATTATAGAGGACAAGGTGAGCATCGCAAGCCTCCTCAAGAAATTGCAGTAATGAAACAGTTATCTGAAATATGGCTAGTCGTGGCCATGGTGGCTGCATTGTTCTGCTTGTCGTCGTGTAGTGAGACGGATGACACGGTGGAAGAATATGTTGATTGGCAGAAGAAGAACGAGTCTTTCTTCTTGTCCAAATACAACACTGCCAAGCAGGCCATTGCCATGGGCGACAAGTCTTGGAAATTGATAAAGAACTATGCCAGGGAGAGCTCGTCTGAGGGCGTTCCCGCCGACTATATCGTGGTGAAGGTGGTAAGGGAAGGTACTGGCAGTGGCTGCCCGCTCTTCTCCGACACTGTGAGGGTGCATTACCGAGGACAGCTGATAGCCTCCGCCACACACGTGGATGGCGAAGACAAAGAACTGGGACTGGTATTTGGCAAGTCGTGGAGTTCTGACTCTTTTGACGAATCAATTTCCGTGCCTTCAAAGTTCGGGGTTGGCAACGTGGTGGATGGTTTCTCTACTGCCTTGCAGCACATGCACATTGGCGACAGGTGGAAAGTGTACATCCCTCATGAATTGGGCTATGGCTCTCAAGCCAAGAATTCCATTCCTCCTTATAGCGTGCTGGTCTATGACATGGCATTGGCGGCCTACTACCGCCCGGGAAGAAATGTGCCCACTTGGACATCGAATGTTTCAGCTCTCTGGGAAGAGAGATAAAAAGTTTATATTTAAGAATATGTGCGTCTCCCCAACGGCAATGGTCGTTGGGGATTTTTCATCTTGTAAAAATGGTGCTTCAGATGAAGAGGTAGGCACCCTCTATGCGCACCTGTTCTTCCTGCATGAGGAATGACAGGGCGTCATCCAGTTGCTTCTGTGGCAGTTGCAGTGCGTGCAACTCTGATATGTGATGACGGCGGTGGTCTGCTAATAGTTGGATGATGCGTTCGCGGGCTTTCCTCACCAGGTTGGCTTGGGCGTCGTCGTTTCGATGCGCAAGGCATACGTCGCACTGTCCACAGTCATCAGACTCGGTCTCTCCGAAGTAGCGCAGCAGTTGGCGACTGCGGCATACGGTGTCGTTGGTGGCATAGTCCAACATGCCGTTGATGCGGGTCTTGTAGCTCTCCAGGCGGTCTTCATACACTTCGCGGGTGATCATTAGCCGGAAGCCATCCTCCCGGCGTTGAGTGTAATAGATGGCAGGAATCTTCCTGCGGGGTATGAAGTGTATGATGTGGCGTTTGCTCAACCCTTTCAGCACCTGGTAGACGGTAGGCGAGTCAATGCCTGCTTTCATCGCAATGGCGCTCTCGTCAATGAAATTGTAATCGGAGAACAATCCGCCATAGAGACGAAGCATGGCGGTAATCACTTTTTCTTCGTTTTCCGTGGTGTTCTCCAAGTAGTATAGTTGGTCGCGGGTCAGCATGAACCTTACCCTTGCGCTGTTGTCGGGGTCGGCATCATACTCCAGATAGCCGGCTCGTTGCAGTATCTTCAATGCAGCATCCACCTGTACGGGGAAATGCTTGAACGCCCGGCAGAACTTCTCGATGTCGAACTCGTGCATGGTGTTCTCCCCGCTACCCACGCCGATTTGGAAGAAGTCGGCCAGATGGTCGTAAATGTCGCGCACATATTGCTTTTCGGGGAAGGTGTCGGCGATGCGTTTGTTGAGCTTTCGCCGGTCGGAGGCATTGTATAGCAGCACGGCATACGACTTGCGCCCGTCGCGCCCGGCACGTCCTGCCTCTTGGAAATAGGCTTCAGGAGAGTCGGGGCAGTCGATGTGCACCACTATCCTGACATCAGGCTTGTCGATGCCCATGCCAAAGGCGTTGGTAGCCACCATCACGCGTATCTCGTCGCGCTGCCATTGGTCTTGGCGAAGGTCTTTCACGGCAGGCTCCAGGCCGGCGTGATAAAAGGTGGACTTGATGCCGTTGGCATTGAGCCATTCCGATGTCTCTTTCGCCCTGCGCCGGCTTCGCACATATACGATGCCGCAACCTTGCACAGCCTTCAATATGTTGGCAAGGGATGCCTGCTTGTCCGCTGCCTCTCGCACCACGTATGCCAGGTTCTTGCGCTCGAAACTCATCTTGTAGACGCGTTTTTCGGCAAAGCCAAGCCGTTCTTGGATGTCATCCACCACAACCGTGGTGGCTGTGGCGGTAAGAGCCAGCACCGGCACGTCGGGCTTTATGGTACGTATCTCTGCTATCTTCAGGTAGGAGGGACGGAAATCATATCCCCACTGGCTGATGCAGTGGGCTTCGTCGACGGTGATGAAACTAACTTTGATGTGGTGGACCTTCACCAGGAAAAGTGGCGATGACAGGCGTTCTGGCGATACGTAGAGGATTTTCACGCCTCCGAATACGGCATTGTCGAGAGTGGTTACTATTTCCTGATGCGACATGCCGGAGTAGATGGCGGAAGCCAATATCCCTTTTGCCCGAAGGTGCGACACCTGGTCTTTCATCAGGGCTATGAGCGGGGTGACCACTATGCACACGCCATCCTTCAACAGTGCCGGCACTTGGAAGGTGATGCTCTTGCCTCCGCCGGTAGGCATGAGGCCCAAG
>CAMJLI010000276.1 GCA_946406585.1 uncultured Prevotellaceae bacterium
TGCCTGCCTTGCCTTCTTCATGGAAGAAAGGAAAGGTGGAAGGACTAAAGGCAAGAGGTGGATTTGTGGTAGGCATCTCTTGGGAAGAAGGAAAGATGACCAAGGCCGCCATCGAGTCAACCATCGGTGGTACGTTGCGTATCCGTTCTTATGTTCCTCTCACAGGCAAGGGGCTTGTGGAGGCAAAGGGCGTGTGCGACAACCCATTGCTGCAATCTCCCGACATCAAGAGTCCTTTGCGCTCAAGTTCACTAAAGGATTTCAATACACGGTCCATCCGCAAAGTCTATGAATACGACATCGTTACGAAGCCCGGACAGGTCGTAAAGTTTGTACCTGCAAAATGATATAGGTGCTAAAAACAGTCGGGGGAATGGCAAGTTGTCATTCCCCCGACTGTTTTTAAGTACCTGAATCGGTCAAAAAGTGAAGAATCCATAGAAATATATGACGGCTGCCCATCGCATGCTGCTCATGTTCTTGACATATCCGATGTTTCTGCCGTCTTTGTATATGTCGCCATTGGTTCTGATCTCTCCAATCCTTTTTCCATCCTCGATGATGTCTCCGTTAGAACGTACTTCGCCTATTCGCTTGCCATTCTTGATGATGTCGCCATTGGTTCGTATCTCTCCCTGTCGCGTCCCACCAACCATTATGTCGCCATTGGAACGAAGTTCGCCAACGTAGCGGCCGTTGATGTTAACATCTCCGTTGGTTTTCACATAGCCCACGTGCTTGCCGTTGTAATACAAGTCCATGTCATTTTGTGAGACATTGTTGTAATGTGCGAATGAAATTGTTGCAATGACAGCCAACAATAATAATGCTAATCCTTTTTTCATGATTGTGTTTGTTTGGTCAAAATAAGGTTTTTATGTTCTTCTCTTCATTATAAAAAACGCATGGGGAATAGCAATTATTGTGTTTTTCCCATACTTGTTGAACCTGCTTGTTCACAAGCAAGCCCGAAATTGGTTAATTCATGTTAATGTTCTAAAGTTTTAGAGAATTTTCTTGCAAGTTCTAAGAATTTAGAATATCTTTGCGCTGAACTTCTAAAAGTTTAGAATATGAAAGACAAGAAACAACTCACCAAATCGGAGACCCAAGTGATGAAAGCCCTGTGGGAACTTCCCGGAGGTCAGGGCTATTCATCAGAGATCATGGCTGGTCTGCCAGAACCCAAGCCAGCCCCCACAACCCTGCTCACTTTCCTGAAAATACTCAAGGACAAAGGGTTTGTGTCAAGTGTGAAAAAGGGCAAGTCGCATCTCTTCACTGCCATTGTAAAACGTGAGGACTACATGCGTCATTACATGGAAGATGTGAAAAACACATTTTTCAGCGGTTCCCTGACATCACTAGTTTCTTTCTTTGCAAAAGAGGAGAATTTGAGTGACAAGGAGATAAGCGACATCATCGACATCATCAATCATCAAAAATCTTAGTCAAATGGTTAATGTAAGTTGGTGCCTCCACCCGTTGGAGGGAATAGTTCTGGCGGGCGTCATGTTTGCACTCTATTATTGGGTAATACGCCTGCGGTGCCAAGCACGCATGGCGCAAGCATTCATTTTTGTTGCCGTAGCGGCTGTCACTCTTTGCACTTTCACCACTTTGTCTGTAGTGGTTGAGGCTGACAAGTCAACATACATCAACCATGCTGCCACACAGGTCGCCCAACCGAATACATCAGAAATGGTCGTGGCCGCAGACAATTCAGGGCAGAAGGATGTTGTAGTGCCTCAAGATGCCTCTCGAAAGGAAATACCTTTACTGCAAGACGGCGAACTCTTGATATGGCTGTATGCAGTCGGTGTTGTGGCTGTGATGATAGGCTTTGTCGTGCAAATGCTATGGTACAGGCGCATGCGTAAGGATAGCACTCTCGAAACAGAGAATGGGGGAGTGGAAGTGTTCTCTTCACCTTGTGGCACACCCTTCTCGTTTTTCAACAGCGTGTTCTTGCCTTCAGGTCTCGACGGAGAAGTCAGGGGGTATGCCCTGATACATGAAAAATGCCACATTCGGCATCGTCATTTTTTCAAATTGTGCTTGATGCTGTTGTTGGTTGCACTCAATTGGTTCAACCCTTTCGTGTGGATGTTTTTCAATGAAATGAAAATGCAGCAGGAACTGGAAGTGGACATGGATGTGCTGGCTGAAGGAATAGACCGGCGCAATTATCAAATGAGCCTGCTACAGGTTTGTGTGCAAAACAGCCGATGGCTGACGGTGCAGTCGGCGTTCGGGTCCAAGTCACTGAAACAAAGAATCATCTTTATGAACAAGAATATCAAAAGAATTTCCAGCTATGTCAGGTTGGCTGCATGCACGTTGGGACTGGCAATATTTTTTGCCACTGCCATGGCGGTACGGGCTCAAATATCGTTCACCATTACCCACCACCCACTTGAGGGGTGCTGGACGATGGACTTCACTCGCCCTGCCGACAGCAATGAGGAGCACTACCCACCATTCAAGCAATATGCATTCTACAACCACGACACTTTCTTCACACCACATTTTGTAGAACGTGACGGCATGAACTTCTTTTTCGGCTTCTCGGGTGAAGAGGTGGTGATGCGTGGCGAGACTTTGGTGAATGCCCATGGTGAGGCGCTGGTATATCGTTTCGTTTCAGACAACACATTCCAGTGCGACTGGAAAAAGTATTCCACCGACAACTCGCTGGCACATGGTGATGTCATAACAGACCAATGGTCAAGGGCAACGCCACCGGCTGAGGTTTTGAGGGCGTTCCAAATGGCTTGTGATGCCGACAAACATCAGCAGCGGCCGTTAGATGGTGTCTGGCAGTTGGAGCCGTCGGACAATGCAGGCCATACGAACTCTTTTCTGTTGGCCAATGGCGACTTGATGATGTGCATAGATTACAACCCTGATCCAGACTCGACAATATACAGGTATTCTGGCGGCGGTATAAGCACGGAAATAACGGTGAATAACGATACGATAAAATCAAAAATGATGAAAGCCACCATCGTCATGAAAGGAAAAGACCATGCTGTA
>CAMJLI010000277.1 GCA_946406585.1 uncultured Prevotellaceae bacterium
GTGTCCACTCTTTCTCCAACTCCATCACCTTCAGCCCCTCGAAAAGGTCGCGCCGTCCCTCGAAGAACGAACACAGCGTGGTGGTGAGCAGCGACTTGCCGAAGCGGCGCGGACGGCTGAGGAAGATAAAGGGACTGACTCGCGTCATCCGCCACATCAAGTCGGTCTTGTCGATATACACATAGCCCTCACCGATGATGCGAGAGAACGTCTGGATGCCTACGGGGTATCTTCTTTCTTTTTCCATTATGCCACTTTGGTTGTTTCGGTTGCTAAGTTAGCAAAAAAATACGAATGGCAAAAACTATTGGACATTTTTTGCTATTCAGCCCCCTCTCTGCATTTTTGCAATTCATGCTCCACATTCACTTTTTGCAGAAAAATATTTGTAAAGAGCCGACCAATTTTATACATTTGCATTCGATTATACCAATCACCTATGATGAAAAAAACAATTTTTGCCATGTTGCTCCTCTTCGTTATGCAGAATGCAGGAGCACGTATTAAAGTCGAGGTATCCGAATGTGTTGAACTGATGAGTATTCTCTCGCGCACGGCCGGTTTTCGGGAGTACAATATGGACTTAGCCGGCCAATACACAAAGGATACGGAAGAATGGTTCGTCCCCTTCAGGGAGCACCCCATTATCGCCTATTACCAAAGGCTGCATGACAATCACAGTATCAGTTACGATGCCGTGATGAGCATGGCCATCCACCTGGAGATCGACAAGGGACAGATTAAATTTCTCGGCGAGAAGTCTGATTTGGAGAAACGCTGGAAAAATGTAGAACTGGACTCGTTTCTGGAGAAGTTGAATCTGTTTTATACCGACACCCATTTCAACGACTTCTACAAAAAGCACCAATCGTTTTACGAAGAAGGGCTGAAGGAATATGAGGCAAATGTCATGTCCTCTTTCCATCAGGACTGGTATGCCCGTTTCTATGGCACGTCGCCAACGGAGCAGTTTCGTGTCATTATCGGCTTCACCAATGGGGGTGGCAATTATGGACCAAGCCGACAATTGGCAGGCCATCCCAAGGAGGCGTTTGCCATCTGCGGTTACTTCATTGACCCCAAAACGGGCAAGGCTTTTGGGAATGGGACAGACTTGGCCTCGACACTCATTCATGAGTTCAATCATTCTTTTGTCAACCCATTGTTGAACAACGAGGCAAATGTGGCATTGGTAGAAACGACAGGCAAGAAACTTCAGCAACTGTCGATGCTCGGGATGGAGCGGCAACACTATGGAAATTGGCAAACTGTCGTCAACGAGAGCATTGTCCGTGCTGCCGTCATCCTCTACATGCTCGACCAAGGCTTCGACCCCAAGCAGGTGATGAACGAGATGGCCGAGCAGGTGTGTCGTGACTTCAAATGGATGCCTGAACTCGTCACCTCACTCCGTCACTATGCTGCACACCGCGACCAATACCCCACCCTCAACGATTTCTATCCCGAAATTGCATCCTGCCTCAGCCAATATGTTGAAACAGAATTTGAGCGCATGAGGAAACCGCTAAAATAGATAACGGTCCATGCTGGCCTAATCCAGGCCCTCTGTGAGTTTCGAAAGCCTATGCGTCAGCAAACACCTTGCCGTCGTCGAGCGTGACCTGCAACTTGGTGTACTCGCAATGAAAGTCATGTTGGAGGCGGTCGAGATAGCGGGCACTCTCCCATTTACACATTGGCAGGTCGTGAAGTAGGTAGTTGCCGCAGGCCTCGGGACGCGTGGCCGGCACCTCAGTCTGGGTGAGAATCCATTGGAGACACTCAATGGTGAGCCAACGCATGTCCTCCACAGTGTATGTTCCCGTCATGATGATATACATTCCGGTGAGACAGCCCATAGGCCCTACGTAGACCACGTCGTCCTTGACCTTGCTGTTGCGAAACCAAGTTGCCATGAGGTGCTCCAAACTGTGCATGGCGGCAGGAGCAACAGCGGGTTCTTTGTTGGGTTCGGTGATGCGCAGGTCGAAAGTAGTGAAACCTTTATCTTCGCGTGAAACATAGATGCCTGGCTTCAGGCGAGTGTGGTTGATGGTGAAACTTTGTATGACTTCCATATTATATTCAAAAATCCGCACCGCTTTGTTATAACATTATTCACAAATTACTAAGCAACAAAAGTTGTCTGTGATTATGCCACGTCTAAAATTTCACTCACCTCAGTGGTGCAAATCAAAGTCAGTAAAATCTTGACAGGCATGGCTATTATCACTCCTGCCCAATGATGAACTCCGTCATGGCACGTTTCTCCACGGAGAAGCCCATGCCCACCTTCACAATACGGCGGCCGTCGGTGGCATAGCGCAGCGCATAGCCCTTGTTTTCTATCTGGTCGAGGGCGTCGCGGGCGGTGCCGTTGATCTTCAGTTCCATCACATAGATGGCATCGGGCATGAACACCACCATGTCGGCTCTGCCACGGGCGCACTTCACCTGCGTCTGCACATACACGTTGAGCATCGAGAAGATGAGGTAGAAACTCCACTCATAGAAGCCCTCGGCGGTCGTCACCTCCTCCAACTTCTTCTTGAAACCCTCGATGTAGGGAAGGCTTTCCAAGTAGGCCTGCAACTCGCGCAGCGCCAGGTCGGTGTCGCTTTTGCGCAGGGCACGCCAGAAACGCAGGGCGAAGCCCATCTGTACATCGCTGCCTTCCATGCCCGTAACAGTGGGCAGCAGTCCCTCGGTGAAACCCACACGAACCTCCTTGTTGGGAATGCCCAAAGTGTAAGCCTGCTCCCATCGGTCGTAGCCCTTGATGGTCATGTAGCCGCTCTGGTAGAGCAGCGGCAGCGCATTTCGCATGTTCTCCGTGGGCTGGTCGAAGGCCGACGAAGGCACCACAAGGTCATCGAGTTTCGTGATATCGGTGCGGAAGCGGCGCAACTGTTGTATAAGGTAGGAAGGTGTTCCGCTCTCAAACCAATAGTTCTGCAATTCACGTTGGTTAAAGGCCTTCATCAGACTGAACGGGTTGTAGATGTCGGGCGAATTGCGTG
>CAMJLI010000278.1 GCA_946406585.1 uncultured Prevotellaceae bacterium
TATTATCTATGAGAAAAAAATCACTTTCATCAAAGCACGACAGATGCTTCAATCTGCCTGTATGGCTGACAGCCTTCATTCTTCTCGTATGCTCATCATGTTCCGATGATGACAAACTCGATTTTAAGTCTCCTGATGACGCCCTCATGGCTTATCAGGAATACCTCAACTCTGTCAAGGGCGTCACCAAGTCCAACACGAAAGAGTTCTGCAAAGAGCTGAACAACTGGAAGGAAATGGCAGACACCGTTTACCACTACCTGATGAAGGACTCGACCTTCATAAAGAATATCCACTGTGCCAACTACTATGCCTCTATCCACGACTCCGTGCGTTTTGAGCTGATAAGGCTCACTGAAACCTGGCGGTACTCATACGAGGATGTCCTGAAAATAAAGGAACAGTCATCGGTCTTCCATGACGACCAGGAACTGCACCAGGCCGTCAATGACGCTGCTCCCTTTTTCTTGGCTCTTGACAGCATCCAAATTGAAGAGGATAGTAAGACAAACATACTGTCAAGATACCGTTCCTTTCTCAAAGATGTGAAGGTCAGGGGTATTCACGACAAGGGGGCAATGCTTGACTATATTGCCAAGGAGGACATCCTTTTCCGTTCTTTCCTGTCACGACTCTACGAGATGGACAATGAACCCCTGTCCGACATTACGATGGACACGGAGAAAATATGCCGTGATATATTCATAGCGGCTAAAAACGGGGAGATTCCCGCAAGGGAAGCTGTGATATACATGTCGATGAGAACTGTCAGGCGATTGTTGCAAAACTCCACGGTCTGCATAACAGACATCAACAACCAACAGATGAAGAGCAAGGAACAGGGAAATGCCTATCTGTGGATGATCATCCAACCGTTTATCAGCATCGACCAGTTGTCCATCGTTATGCTGACACCCAATGACCAAGGTCATTTCAGCTATATCATGTCCCAACTGCCTAAATCCGTCAAGTTTGCACGGACATTCAACATTGACCAGAGGGCTTTGAACTACCTGCTCCCCCAGCAACTCCTGAAAATGTATGTACTAACACTATAAAATATCCAAAATATGATAAAAGAAGAAGTAACAAAATTCATGGCCTTGGCACCGCTGATGCTGCCAAAGCTCCTCGGCAACTCTTCCCCTGAAGAAACCGACATCACCGATGAATATGCCATCCTGTATTACACATTGGAAGAGCCGTTCCCAATCGGCTTTGTCATGGAGCTGCTCGAAGATGACATGGAATTGGCCCTGTTGTATCACGGCACCGACAAGAATAACAGCAAAGTGCATCATTGCTGTTTCTTCACAAGCCCGAAGTCTGGCCGCAATATGTTCAAGTTCAACCTTGTCTCGGACAACCGTGGGATGGTAAGTGGCATGACCATCTCCGTCTATGACTCGCTTGACACGATGGAAAGCGAGCTGGAGTCAGACCTTGCCAACCATACCGACAAGTTTGATTTCATTCAGGCCATGCAAAACTGGGATGTGCTGAGCCATTTCTGTACACTTGGCTAACATCCATCCTTTCTGCCAAAGCCTGGCTGAAACAATCCCTCTCTACTGATCAGCATAATGATTTTCTTGAAATGAAACAAGAACTACTTTACAAGATAGCAGACATCATCAACTCCAACAGCACGAAATACCACGCCGTCATACCACGTGTGAAAAGACAATATGTCACACAGCAGGGTAACAGGCTCATCAAATCAACGTGCTATGTTTTGAATGTCATGCTGGTTAACCGCCCTAAGAACTATGTCACCAGAAACAAGTGGAATATCTATGAGAATGACATTGACAAAATCATCAAGAAGATGGCACGCAGGGACAGGGAGTTCGCACAGCGGATTGACAACTGTGAGCCTACCCTGTTTGACATCGAGATGATTATACGCAGAGCATCGTTCCAGGCATTGAAACTGAAGCTGGTGGTGACTTCCTATGACATCTACTTGGAGAACAACTGATTCCATTTTGCCTCAATTATCCAATATTACCCCAACATCTATGACATCAAAAATCTTATTCTTTCTCTTTCCTCTTTTGCTGATATTACTGCCCATCTTCCTATACAAGAAAGACAGGCCAGGAATAGTGGCAATCTGGTACCGTCTTGCATTTGATAATAACAGCTTGAAAATGACTGCCAACTTGTTGGCCCTAGTCGTCATTTTCTTCCACCTATCTTACTATGCAGTTTTCCCCAATGATATGGGCATCATGCTCTCAACACTCTTCATGTTCTTCCTGCTCTCGACCAAGAACAGCGTCAGACTGCTTCTCTCCATCAGAAGGAACAAATATTCATACATGGCACTCGCCTTGGTTACAATTCTCATCCTGTTCATTCCACATACGTTGCCAACAGCATATACCTTCGCAGCCATCCTGGAATGTGCCAGCTTCTTCCCTGCTACAGGTCTTGAAGATTTGTACCAAAACAATTTTGATGAGGAAGACCTTGACAGAAAATTCGTGAATGCCTATTTCAGTTAAAAATCACAACAAATAAAAGCAAACTAACAATGGATATTCAGAGAACCAACAGAACCATCCAGCAGATGACTCTTGACACCCAGTTGCTGACCTTGCTCAAAAGCAAAGACAACCACAAGTTCTCTCGATACGATGCCTTCCTTTGGTTAATTGAACACATCCTTGAAGGATGCTCCTATGCTGGCCAGAAACGGTCATGCTTCATGCAGCATTATTGTTCAAACATCACGGAACTATCGGAAACCTGGCATTGGAGTCGCCCTACCACACAAAAGTTCATCAACGAACTTATGGGTGCTGGCCTACTCCAGAAGAAACGATTCGGTAATTCCTTCGCCTTCTCACTCACTGCTTCGGCAGAAGCACTTATCCAATAACCACAGGCATATTCTCTTCCCATATCGAATATGAGAACCAATCAATACCCCCAAAATGGAACCTCGCTTCACAGGACTGTGAGCTTGCTCCACCGAACAAAGGGA
>CAMJLI010000279.1 GCA_946406585.1 uncultured Prevotellaceae bacterium
CACAAGAGGAAGGCGAGAAGTTGACCATCGACTCAAAAAACGGATACATCCTTTTTGAACATGTAAGCGATGAACATGAAGATTATATTTTCAGGTTGGAAGTATGCTACTGGAACGAATCGGACGGGAAACACAAACTAATTGCATTCAACGATTTGGCAAGTTACGCGGATGGCAAACCAAGTATATCCGAAGTGAGCAACTTCGTTTTCTACCGGTACAACAATGCTACGAAACGTATGGTGAGATGCGACCCTCCTGGGTTTGAAATTGAATACAACGGCGTGTATGAACTGCCGCGTATCGGCAAAGACATCATTTTCACTCAATGGAATGACGACGGCACTACTAAGCGGAAAATATTAAAATGGAATGGAAGACGTTTTAAGTTTTAATCTGATTGGATAAATTCCAATTGAACCAAGACTTGATATGAAAAAGAAACTCATTTCATTAACATTAATAAGCATTGGCGTCATGCTGACGGCAAGTGCACAGCGCAAACAATCATTTGATGAGGGCTGGCGTTTTCATCGCTGCGCTGCCATCAATGCCGAGGCAGTGAATTACGACGATTCCAAATGGCGTGAGGTCATCGTGCCTCATGACTTCAGTATGGAGCCCGTGGCATACACTCACGACTATCGCGAACGGACCTCAGAGTGGAACGACTGGCAGGTGGGGCCATTCTCGCGACTCAGCATTGGCGACTCCGATTCGGGTCAGACAATAAGCGGTTCGGGATGGTACCGCAAGACGTTCCGCCTGCCTGGCAGTTCCGTCGATGATGCCATCCGTCAGAAGGTGTTCCGCCTGCGCTTTGATGGTGTTTATAATCAGGCAGAGGTATGGGTGAACGGCAAGAAGGCGGCGATGAATGTCTTTGGATTCATGCCTTTTGTTGTGGATTTAAATGCTATTCTAAGCGACAAGTCGAATCGCAATATGCAAGACGAGCAGCAGGTTACCATCGCAGTCAGGACAGTCAGCGAAGGACTGAACTGCCGCTGGTATGCTGGCAGCGGCATCTACCGCCATGTCTGGCTGGAGATGACAGACAAACTGCATCTGGACGAATGGGACACATACGTAGATGCATCGGTGGTAGAAGGGAAGAGTGCAAAGGTCAGGGTTTCGGCAAAGGTCTTCAACGAGAACACCACACAGGTTAATGGCGTGATGAAAGTGAAGATAACAGATGCTGATGGCCGTGTGGTGGCTACCGCTGACAAACCCCTCAACGGGGCAGATATCTACACCGAACTTACAGTGAAATCTCCTCGTCTGTGGTCGCCCGGTTCTCCCATCCGTTATACTGCCCGCATCAGTCTGCATACTGCCTCGGGCGAGCACGATGCCCTGACAATACCATTTGGCATCCGTGCCATTTCGTTTTCTGCCGAAAAAGGATTCCTGCTCAATGGCAAGCCGACAAAACTGCGCGGCGGTTGTGTCCACCACGACAATGGCTTGCTTGGCACCGCCGCCATCGATCGCGCTGAGGTGCGCAAAGCGGAACTGCTGAAGGCGCAGGGCTACAACGCCGTGCGCACCAGCCATAACCTACCTTCCGAGGCATTCCTCTATGCGTGTGACAGCATAGGCCTGCTGGTCATCGACGAGTGCTTCGACCAATGGGAAGAAGCCAAACGGCGCGACGACTACAGCAATTACTTCTCAAAGGAAAAACAGGTCATCATCGACGGGAAGCCTGTGGGCACGGGCGTCACTAATTTTGAATACGATGCTGCACTGATGGTGCGTCGCGACCGCAACCACCCCTCTATCATAATGTGGAGCATCGGCAATGAGATAGCCCAGCGTTCTGACGTGCCGCGTGGCAAGGAGATTGCCGATGCCATCACCCACGCCATCAAAAACGAGGATGACACGCGTCCGACAACCCTCGCCGTGAACGACTACTGGGACCGCATGCCTCAGAAGATGACGTGGGAAAAGGACTCGCCAAGAGCCTTTGAACTGGTTGAGGTGGGCGGCTACAACTACGAGACACGCCGCTACGAAAGCGACCACGAAAAATTTCCACAGCGCATCATGTACGGTTCAGAAACGTACCCCAATGCCGTTGCCGCCAATTGGAGCGTCATCAATCGTCACCCCTATATCATCGGCGACTTCGTGTGGACGGCCATTGACTATATCGGTGAGGCGGGTCTCGGTCATGCCCTTGAGCGCAGTGACCGCGGACGTTGGATACAACTGCTGGCGTGGCCGTGGTTCAGTGCCTGGTGTGGCGACCTTGACCTCATCGGTGTTAAGAAGCCTCAGTCCTACTACCGTGATGTGGTATGGAGCGAGCGCCCAATAGCCATGGCTGTGCGTCCGTCGGTGACCGACGGCGAGTATGAAGATGCTCAGGGATGGTGTTGGACGGCAGAGGAGAACCACTGGAACTGGCACGACTGCGCCTACTACGATGGTCCGAATGCGTGTGGCTACCTGCCTGTTGACATCCGCCCGGAGAAGTACGACAATGCCACGCTGAAGACAGGTGTGGTGCACAACATTAACGGTCACCGAAGCGATTCCCTGCGTGTGAATGTCTATACCCGTGAGCCACGCGTCCGACTGTCTGTCAATGGCCGTGTTATTGGCGAGCAGGATGTCAATCAAGGCACCTACACCGCCACATTCTGGGTGGCATACGAGCCAGGCGAGTTGAAAGCAGAGGTTGTGAAGGGGAAACATGCAGAGGTCTCCTTCCGCACATCAGGTGTCCCTGCCGCCATACAGTTCGTGCCTGTGAAGAGCGGCCATCCTGCTGACAGTTCTGTCATCTCATCCTCGCACAACGACCTTGCCTATGTCTATCTCCGTGTGGTGGATGCCGATGGTAATCTCTGTCCTACAGCCGAAATACCTCTCGAAATCAAGACCTCTGGTGCCCGACATCTTGCAGTTGCCGGCACAGGGCATCCCTACGACGTCCGTTCCTTCCGCTCGCTGAAACCCACCACCTTCCG
>CAMJLI010000280.1 GCA_946406585.1 uncultured Prevotellaceae bacterium
TATTTTCTTAGTACTATGTATTGCAAGGTACTATTAAAACATCTATATTTGCAGTGTGAAAGGGTTGCAGGCCTCAACCCAAACCATCATTAAAGGATACAAAGATGAACATAGACAATGCAAAATCACAGATGAGGAAAGGGATGCTTGAATATTGCGTCCTGCTCCTGCTTCGCCGACAGCCTTCCTATGCCAATGACATCATCAAGCAACTGAAGGACGCCGACCTCATCGTAGTGGAAGGCACACTCTATCCTCTGCTCACCCGACTGAAGAAAGACGCGCTGCTGAGCTATGAATGGAAAGAGTCGCTGCTCGGTCCGCCAAGGAAATACTATGCGCTGACCACCGAGGGCCAGAAAGCTTTGGACGAGATGGACAGCACCTGGAACTCACTGTCAAGGACAGTGGAACTGCTGAAACTGGCATAAAGCCAAGTGGTAAAGTTTGAATTACGTCAGAACAAGACACCTTTATTAAAACAAGAAAAAATGAAAAGGAACATATCAGTAAACATCTTCGGAGTGCTCTACCATATTGACGAAGATGCATACGAACTCCTCCAGCAATACAATGAAAACATGAGGAGATACTACAGCAAGAGAGAGGGGGGCGAGGAGATAGCCGACGACGTGGAGCACCGCGTTGCCGAACTGCTCAGCGAACTGCAATCGAAAGGAGTGCTTGCCATCACCATTGATCATGTGAAGGAAATCATCGAGCGCATCGGAGACCCACAGGAAATGGATGACGACAATGGCAGCGACTCTTCAACGAAAGACGACGACATAAGACAAGACAGGTCTTTCGACAACGACAATGCCACAAGCTCGACAAGTCAACAGACTCGCCAACAAGCCAATACAAGTTACGAACCACAAGAAGAAAACACGCGCAAGCTCTTCCGCGACCCTGACGACAAGATTCTCGGCGGTGTGATTTCCGGACTGTGCCACTATCTTGGCATCCAAGACCCATTGCTTGCACGAATACTTGTCGTGTTGCTCTTTTTCGTGACATCAGGAACAATGGTGTTCATATACATCCTGGCATGGATTCTCATGCCAGAAGCCATCACGCCTGAAGACCGACTGAGAATGCGTGGAAAACCCGTGTCTGCCAAAGCCATAAACGAAGAACTGATGCGGGGCGTCAACAATGCCAACCAATTTGTCAACAACCCACAGAATCGAGACACTGCACGCGGGTGCCTGTCAGCCATCTTCAAGTTCTTCATATTCTCCATAGCCCTATTCTTCATATTCATCTTGGGCACAGTGCTTTTGGCCCTGTTGGCATCACTGGCAGGCGTATCGATAGCAACCATATTTGGTGGAGTGGAATTCATTGAGGCATTCGGTGGAAACGACATCAGTTTCATCGTAAAGGAACTGCCTGCCACATTGATTGCCGTAATGGTAGCCAGCGCATTCCTCATTGTCGGCATTCCCCTGTACGCACTAATAAAAGTGGTGTTCAACAAGAATGACAACAACAGGATGTCAAGCACTACGAAAGTGGCGCTGATCATACTATGGTTCCTATGCATTGGAGCACTTGTGGGCTCCGGCATCAGGATAGCCCAAAAGGCAAGCATAAAGATACAAGAATACCAAAAGAAAGTAAACACACGCGGCGGCTTGTATCTTATAGGCGAAGGATGGAAAATTCTCGACCGCATGGGATGGGACAAGGTGACAATCGACGGCATCAACAAAGAAGTGTATGAATGGGGAGAAATGCCTGATGGCAGATACAAGTATTTCATATCATTAAAGGCTGCCGACAATCCCAACAAGATGAAATACAACCTCTCCCAGAGTCGCGAACTGACACCCGGCACCTACAAAGTGACTGCCGACGTTAGGGCCAATGGCGAAGGCAACTCACTCTTTGTGCTCACAAACAACAATACCGACACCCTGCGTGTGGACATTCCAAAATACACGGAAAGTGTCAATGAAATAAGCGACGAAGAGGTTACGGTCAGCATTGAGGACCCCATGCAGAACTGGACTCACGTGGAAGGCAAATTCACCATAGGCAAGGAAGAAAAAGTGACTTTTGGCATCAGCAACCAACATGGCTATCACAACACGCCATGGAACGGCAGCGAAATAGAAATCGCCAATGTCAGCATAGTTCAATATGACGAATGAAAAAACTAAAATTATCCAACAGCAACATCACCACAGCCGCAGAAGTCGTCGACATAATGACTTCCATGCAGAATGAGGAGCAGAGGGCCATCCTGATGCGGTTCTTCAAGACTGGCGAAGGAGAATATGGAGAGGGCGACGAGTTTCTTGGCATCAAGGTGCCACAAACTCGCGAGGTGGTGAGCCATGCAAAACAACTGCCATTGACAGAGATTCCCACCTTGCTTGCCAGCAAATGGCACGAGGTGCGGCTCTGCGGCCTGTTGCTGTTGGTTGACCGCTTCGAAGCGATGGCCAAACCAAGGTTGTACAATGACATCATAGCCATAAGGAAACGTGACGAGATAGTGGGATTGTATCTTGAGCACAAGGAATGCGCAAACAACTGGGACCTGGTGGACCTCTCCGTGCACAAGATAATCGGCCATTGGCTGTTGCTACCAACATTCCTAGGAGGAGGGGAAAAACCCATGATGCACCAGGAATACAAGTTGCACGTGCTCGACTCCCTGGCCGGCAGTAACAATTTGTGGTTGCAGCGCATGAGCATGGTGTGCACTTGGAAGACCACGCAGCAAGGCGATCCCTCCTATTGCCTGCGCTATGCGGAAATACACCTGCGACACCCGCACGACCTGATGCACAAAGCTGTAGGGTGGATGCTGAGGGAGATGGGCAAGCGAATCAGCATGGATTTGCTGCGCTCATTCCTCGACCTGCATCTTCACGAAATGCACAACACCACACTAAGATATGCGATAGAGAAGATGCAGGAAGAAGAACGCAAGCAATGGCTTTTGAAAATACGTTCTTAG
>CAMJLI010000281.1 GCA_946406585.1 uncultured Prevotellaceae bacterium
TGGTAACTTTGACCTCGCAAGTTCTATTACCAATAAATCAATCAATTCATTACACTATGATATCCCGTTTACTTCAATTCCTGAATGACTCGCCTGTCAGTTTCCTTGCTGTGAAAAATATCGCAACTGAACTGCAAAATGCTGGTTTCACCCGTTTCTACCCTTCCAAGCCACTTGGCGGGGTGAAGCCGGGAGACAAGTTCTACGTTACCAAGAACGACTCGTCAATCTATGCATTCCAAATAGGAAGCCAGCCTCTTGCTGATGCGGGTTTTAGGATGATTTGTGCTCATTGCGATTCTCCTACCTTCAGAATTAAGCCTAATGCAGAAATGCTTTGCGAGGGAGGCATAGTGAAACTCAATACAGAGGTGTATGGAGGACCTATCATGTCCACCTGGTTTGACAGGCCTCTTACCTTGGCTGGCAGGGTAATCCTTCGTGGTGACGATGAATTCAGCCCGGCAACCAGGCTGCTCCATGTCAAGCGTCCTTTGCTGCAAATCAGCAACTTGGCAATTCATTTCAACCGTCAGGTTAATGATGGCGTGAAACTCAGCAGGCAAAAAGACATGCTTCCCATACTTGGTGTGATCAACTCCCACCTTGAGCATGGCAACTTGCTCCTTAGGCTCATTTGTGAAGAATTGGGAAAGGAAGCACCTTTGGAGGCATCGGACATTCTCGACTTCGACCTTTATCTTGCTGACGCCACACCTTCATGTACTTTCGGCATACATGATGAATTTCTGTCGTCAGGAAGGCTCGACGACCTCTCCATGTGCCATGCCGGTTTGGAGGCGATGATTCATTCCAACAACAAGGAGGTGACAAAAGTGCTGGCAATTTTCGACAACGAGGAGACGGGTTCGCATACCAAACAGGGTGCCGGTAGTCCTTTCCTCGCTTCAATCCTGAAACGTGTGGCAATGGCACAGAGCGGTTCGGAGGAGGCTTTCCACCAAGCTGTGGAACGCGCTTTCATGGTTTCGGCTGACAATGCACATGCATGGCATCCCAACTATGGCGAGCGATATGATCCCACCAATCATCCTGTCTTGGGCGGAGGACCCGTCATCAAGTTCAATGCAGCACAGAAATATGCGAGCGATGCATTGTCGGCGGCTGTCTTTTCTGAGATATGCAGAAAGGCTGGTGTTCCCTGTCAACGGTTTGTCAACCACAGCGATGTGGAGGGGGGCAGCACCTTGGGCAATATTCTCACATCTTCGATTCCTGTAAGAGGCGTGGATATGGGCAATGCCATCCTTGCAATGCACAGCTGCCGTGAGACAGGTAGCGTGGCAGACCAATTATATTGTGTGAAAGCATTCACTCATTTCTATGGCTGTACGGATTGTACAATTGCATAGATAAGGCGATATATTATTATTTCTGATTATTCTAACCTTTAATAAATAGAAAAATGAAAAGAATTAAAGCGTTAAAAATTACGGTGTGCCTGTTGATTGGCAGTTTCATGTTCAATTCTTGTATCGGTTCTTTCGGCCTGTTCAACCAATATGCAGCATGGCAAAAAGACATGACCGACAACAAGTTTATCAATGCCATAGTGGGATTTTTCCTTATGCCTATTGTGGGTAGTGTGACTCTCTTTGTGGATGCTGTTGTTCTCAACACCATTGAGTTCTGGACAGGCGACAATCCCGTTGCCTCCAACATCGGCAAGACCCAGAATATTATGGGGAGCGATGGCGTGCTCTACGCAGTGAAGACTTTGCGCAATGGATATGAAATAAAGGCTCCCTCTGGAGAGATTGTCCATTTCATTTATGACAAGAAGAATGACAGTTGGTCGGTAAGCCAGAATGGCATCACCAAGGAAGTCTTCCGTTTCAACGAAGATGGCAAGAGCATCAAGGTGAATGTCGGTGGTGAGAGTCGTGACTACACACTCAACGAGCAAGGTGTCAACGATGCCTTGACTACGGTGGCTGCTAACGGCAGATTCTTCGCATTTAGATGATTGTCAGGGATATCCAAATATAATTGTATGAAAAACGCCCTCTCCAAAGAAAAGGAGAGGGCGTTTAATAGTATTACTCAATTTGTTATTTGTTCAGATAGGCATTGATTTCTTCAGGAGTGGTCTCCAAGAATGTCTCGTTGCCTGCCTTGTTGGCATAGCGGAACACCATGCTGTAGTTCATTTGGGCTATGAGTGGCAAAGCCATGCCTACATATTCCTTCACAAGCTCGATTTTCTTCTCGCCGTCATCCTTAACAGCATACAAGTTCCTCTTCAGGTCATCGAAGTTCACCTTCTCGTCCACATCAACCATGAATTGCTCTTGGGTGCCTTTCACTTGCACTTTCTTCAAGGTGAGGCCTTCGCCTATCTCCTTGGCTCCCTGACCGTTGAGATACTGGTTGTAGATGGGAAGCAGAATGGTGGCAAAATTGCCGCTGGCACCAGCAACTTGGGTGTTGAATGCTTTCAAGTCTTCAGCGCCTACTTGCACGTCTACAGTTTCACCGCTCTTCAATTTGAGATTGCCCTTCAGGCCGAGTTCGTTGTCAAGCACCAAGTTGAATAACTCAGGGTTGGTGCGAAGAAGTTCAATAGCCATATATCTGGCAACCAATGACTTGTCTACATTGGCATCGTTCATGAAGAGTGTGTCGGCTGTGATGTCGCATACCAAAGCTTCTTCATCTACTGTCATTGCAGTGGCTTCACCTACAGGGCCCAATTTGATGGCTCCTGCCTGAACAGCTTTTTCTGCTGCTTCTTTCACGGCTCCAGTGTTCTTGCAACTTGTCATCACCAGCATGGACATGCAAATGATTACCGAACATACATAGCAAAAGGTCTTTTTCATGTTTCTTTGATTTAGTTTGACATATTCTTGTTATACATTTTCAAGGTGCAAATATAGTGTTTTTTCTTCAACTAACAATATTTTTGAAAGAAAAGTTCATGTGC
>CAMJLI010000282.1 GCA_946406585.1 uncultured Prevotellaceae bacterium
GACTTGCAGCAGCCGATGAGATGGACTCCTCCGTTGCCGTCGCCCACCATGAATTGTTCCACAAATCCACTATAGGCACGTCTTGCCACTTCAGTATAGTCGGTGTCGAACAGCCCCAGGCGCATGCCCTTCAGGTAGGCTGCTGTGAAAATTGCCGTACATGATGCCTCCAGGTAGTTGGCCACGGGACCTTCCGTGTAGCGGTAGCTGCGGTCGTAGTCGGTGGCGATGTAGCTGCCGTCGTGGTTCAGCAACTGATACCAGCATCCTGACGTTGCATCTTGCTTGGCGGCAATTCCGGCACCCAACTGTTGCAGCATGCTGTGCAAGGTGGCATAGTCGTCGGTATCTGTGCGGTCGGCTTTCTGCAACTGTTCCAGCACATCCACCAGTCCCAAGAAGTACCATGCCTCGGCACGTCCCCAGAACTCTTGGGAATGATATACCTCGGCACCCTTAATTGCGGAGATTCCTGCCCAGCCAAAGGTGTTGGCGGGATCGGCCGTGAAGGCATGGTAGAGCAGGTGTGTTTCTTCGTCCCACAGATAGTTCCAGGCGATGGTGAACTGTCGTGTCACAAGTGCCCAGTCATCATCGCTGATGGGTGTATAATCACCGTATTCGTTGAGTAGTTGAGCCAACAATGCCGGACCCATGTACTGCCCGTCGCACCACATCTGGTTGACATAACTTGACTTGTGCCACCATCCGCCGGCAGCGCCCTCCAATGTGGATGCCTTGATGACGTAGGTGCTGTTGGCCTTTCCTATACCTTTCAAGGCCTCCTTGAAACGGTCTTGTGCCGTCTCTACTGTCGAGGTGTTGGTATGCTGCTCGCCATCGGGAAAGACTTTTGCGGAAGCGAGCTCGCGCAGCTTGAAATAGAGTTTGACGGCGTTGAGGTCGTCAAAGCTCTTGCCATCCTTTCCGTTGGAAGAGATGTCCATCCGGTTGCCATAGTGCTGTACGGCATAGAACCACGGCCTGACATCCATAACGTCAGAGTCTTTGTAGTAGTCCACCAATTCGATGACAGCCTTGGCCACCAATCCCGGCACATAGTCCAAGTTGTTCTTGGTGCCAGTAGGAGCTGTTGTCATGTGTCCTGTGGCATCAAACACGCCGAACCCCGCCGCAGTCGTATTTGCCTTGAAGTCATTCAGACGGGAGTTGATAACCAACTCGGAATACCTCAGTTCGTCAGTGAAGGTGCAGTGCGTGCCCTTTGTCTGTGGTATGACATTGTGGTCAGAAGCCTTGCCCCATGCCGTCATTGTAGATAAGGTGAGTGTTAGTGCTATGAGTAGTTTGTGTTTCATTTGTTCTTTGATTTGTCGGCTGCAAAAGTACGAAATCTTTTTGATATTTTTGGTTTGTTGGATAATATTAGGAAAGAGTAGGGGAGAGAACTTTCGCCCCCTCCCCGTCAGGATGCCATAGTATTGGCGGATTAGAACGTAGCGTCCTCCTCCGTGTCCGGCTGGTTGAATGGATTCTTCTCCTTGGTCTTCCACGGTCATGCCACTGCTCTCTGCAGCTCTCTATTTGGGACAATTCGCCTCTCCTTTGATTGTCATGCCAGTGTCCAAGGCCATTTTTGGTGTGGATGACATCGCGGCACTTCCAGAGCCTGCCGCCGGTAAGGAAATGACAACACCATATTCACATCTATTGCAAATCGGCTGCAAAAAGTGCAAATAAAGTTTAAACAGAGGGCATTATGCATCTTAAAAAAACAAAAAAGTGACATATTATGACATTCGTATAATCGACTTTTTTTTGTTATTTTTGCATAGGAAATCATATAATTTTGTATAACAAAAAGACCAAAAAACATGTCAAAGACTGTAGAACTGCAGATTGAAAAGAGTCGCAACCTCGTGGTGGGTTTGCGCAAACATTTGGACGGCATTGGTGGCGGTGTGACCAACGATGAAATCAACGGACTGGAGCAAACCATCCGTGAATTAGAGGCCATCAATGCAGAAGTGGAACGCCTGCGTGGGGAACTCACCCCCAAGGTGAAACAAATGAACGAGAAAATGGCTCTTGTCAAGGCATCATACGCCGAGATGAAAAAGACACTGAAAGGCTATTATCCACAAGAACGCTGGGTAGAATACGGCATCCCCGACAAGCGATGAGCTACATGTACTGGTCATTGCCTTACTATCTGACAAGCCCTGAAGGGTGATCCTGCCTTCGACAGCAAGATAGAAGCTGTCAACAATGCCACAGTTAGCGATGCCATACGCTAGAACGTGAGGTTGATGAACCCCATAAGTTTCATCGGCGACGGAAAGACAACGGTGGCTCCACACTGGTACATCCGTCACGGAGCACGCGACCGCGATACGGCTTTCCCCGTTCCTGTCAACTTCGCCACCAAACTCCAGAATGCTGGCAAGGACGTGAACTTCCTGTTGTCATGGAACCGACCTAATAGTGGAGATTATGCTATGGACGAACTTTTCCATTGGATAGGTGAGATTACGAAATAGAGGAATAATTGGTCGTTGCTTTCCAGAACGGAAAGGTTGAGGAGTAGAAAGTTTGTCTATGATTTTTTGCCTTGGGCATGCCTATGTTTTGAAGGCATTAGAGGGAGTGTATGCATATGAAAAGAATTAGGAAAGGGTGGGAGAAATCGACATATGCGTGGAACACGACGGGGCTTCTATGAAGCAAAGTAGCAGGTTCGCCCCCTGCCTCCGCTTTTTCTGGAGAGATGGCTTGAGCCGTGGTGCTGCACGGTATTCTTAGCTGTCTCTCCTTTTTGTTTATCTCCTTTTGTATGGTCACAGAAAGGACTTTTTGTCAAATATTTGAAATGTTGAATGACAAAAAATGAGGACTGCAAGTAATCTCATCCTCTTTCATCAGCATCTACATGCCTGAGAACAAGGCACATTATGTCAAGACCATGCCCATG
>CAMJLI010000283.1 GCA_946406585.1 uncultured Prevotellaceae bacterium
GGAACACATAGCCGTGTGGCATTCGAGGCTACAAACGAACAAGGCGAGCAAGTGGATGTGAGCGGTCTCGTGGACTCGATACCATTTTCCACTGTTTATCAGGGTCGTGGCTTGATGGAGATAGATGTGCCGGAACGAGGCACTCCCAAGGTGAATGTGACATACAACGGCAAGGATTATCGCTTCGACCTCCCGAGAGTGGAGCAACGAGGCTGCATGCTTGCCTTGACACGCGAGGGACAGGAAATGACCGCACGCCTTTCTCTGAGCGGACTGCCCCTCGACCGCCAATACGCCGCGTTGGTGCTCTGCCGGGGAGCCTTGAAAGTGACAAAGCATCTCACATTCGACGAACGAGGCAACAGCACATTGAAAATCGACACTTCGACACTGCCTTCAGGAGTCAACGACCTCGTCGTGCTCGATGAGAATGGCTCACCACTTGCCGACCGCTTGTTTTTCGTATGGCACCCGGAAGAGCATTCCGCCAACATCCAGGTGGAAGGACTGAAAGACACTTATGAACCATACGAGCAAGTGGAGATTTCCGTGAAAGCACCTGCCAACACCCGACACGTGTCATTGTCAGTGCGCGACAAGGGCATGGACGACCCCACTTTCGAGACAGGAAACATCTTGACCGACCTGCTTCTAAGCAGCGAGCTAAAAGGCTACATCCCCTACCCCGACTACTATTTCGAGGCCGACGACGAAGAGCACCGCTCTGCTCTCGACCTGCTCATGATGGTGCAAGGCTGGCGGAGATACAACCTGAAGGAACTGACCGACACCATGCCTCCACGATACACGCCAGAGAAGTACATAACCATTGAAGGAGCCGTCTACAAGACTGTCAGCTTCGAGGACATCAGCGACAAAGTGAATATTGGCAATTGGTCTTCTGGGCAGGAGAAAAAGAGCGTAAGCAATTACAAGACGCGCAACAATCCTTTCAACTCTGTGGAAGATACCAATCAGGACCAGAGGAGCAATAATTATGGCATCAATCCGGAAGCATCCGACGGCATGCCGGAGGTGGTATATGTCACAAACCCCCATTACGGCGTCAACCATGGCGGGTTGAAGCACGAAGTGATAGTGGAGAGTGAGCTATCCGTCAACACACAAGTGGCAGGTGTGGAGACAGAGACAACCAATGGCGGGAGATTCTTGATCAATGTTCCACCATTCTATGGTTCCGGGGTGCTGTTCATCTCAGCCCACGACAAAGACATCAGCGAGAAGAAGAAAAAACGACTCGCCACCAAGGGATTGATGGATGAAGACAAATGGCCAGAGTATTATGTGAAGCGCGACTTGTTCTATCCTGTTTTTGCGAAAAAATACTCCTTCTACCAATGCAACCTGCCATTTTCCAACGACAATTTCGATGATGAAAGTAATTTACAATTCATAGGCGAAAAGATATCCCCGATGGACAAGATGCTGAAAGGCATAAAGGTGAAAGCACGCAGGCGCACCGGGCGCAGTACGATCGACTATGAGCACCCTGCCGCCGTATATGACGCATACGACATTTACAACATGGTAACCGACTATGGCCTGTCGTTCGGAAAGTTGGACATAAGCAGCTTTTCCGGTCAAGTGGCGACTGTGCTTTTCGGCAACATGAACAACAACCGCGCGAAGGTGGTGGATACCCGATGGAATGAAGGCGACACTTACATCGAGATAAATTATGCCTCAGCCTTCGACACAGACTCACTCTTCCAAAGATCTATGAGCCAGAGTGGTTACGAACTTATCCGAAACATGAAGTTGAGACGTTTGAAGGACATCAGGGTGTTTACGGATTTTGAGTTGCGCAACGAGGAAAAGGGAACTCAACGTTCTGCCACCATAGCCGATGTCACCATCGACCTCGTACCCATGCCCGACAACAGCAAGCGGCGTACTTATCGCGACCGAAGAATCATCATCGACGGCATATTCGTGCCAGATGAATTTTACTCACCCGACTACAACATGCGCAATCCTTCGGAACTTCCTAAGGACTATCGCAGGACACTCTATTGGAACCCCAATCTCATGCTCGACGAAGAGGGAAAAGCAGATGTCATTTTCTTCAACAATTCCAAAGAGACCAAGGTGAAAGTAAGTGCTGCAGGTCTGACCACGGAAGGAAAGCCTGTATGGATGGAATAACATCATAGAAGTAACACAAACATTTAAAAAATGAAAACACGATATTTGGCAGTATTGGCAGCATTGATGGCATTTGCCACAGCCAACGCACAAGAAGAAGACAGGGTGCTGTCAGCGAGCAGTTTCATCACCCCCACCGCTCCCGCTCAAGCCATCCTGCCATTCTCCGTCAGTGGAGAAGGCAAGCGTTTCAATCCCATCTGGGGCTTGGACCAAGCATGGATCAGCGAGCAGAATTTCCGCAAGGGAGTCAACCACATGGGCAAGGAAAACGTAGGCATCGGACGCTCATGCTTCCGCACGGCAAAAGCCTTGAACAACGACTCTGTGCTCGCCTATGACGCCACCAGCCATCTCCAGCAACGCAACAGGATATTCGACATCCTCAGCGACACCCTGCCGCTGGTGCTCACCTGCGACCAGGAAGCTGGCGTGGATGCCTCATACCGCACCGGCAACTATGCCAACGTGGAAAGATGGTCGGCCATGATCAACGCTCATGTGAAATGGCTGAACGAAAACACCAAACATCGCGTGGCGGGCATATCACCATTCAACGAGCCAGACTACTGGACGGAAGAAGGTGCCACGGCAGCCAACAGCCGCGACATAGCAAAGAGGTTGAAAGAGACCTATCCCCGCTTCGCCAATGTCGCCATAGTGGGAGCCAACACCCTCAACGACGACAAGGCCATCACATGGTATAACCCAGGCAAGGAATACTACGACTGGGGCAACACCCACCAACTGGCAGGGTCGATGAACA
>CAMJLI010000284.1 GCA_946406585.1 uncultured Prevotellaceae bacterium
ATATGTTCAAGCAAGCTTGACTCTGCCCTCGTTTCATCGTCATTTGACTATCGTCGAATTCCTCTTCACTCGGCAGAGTTCAAGCGAACTTTACTCTGCCCTCGTTTCATCGTCATTTGCCTGTCGTCAGCCATTGTCTTTGCAAAGGTATCCTCACCATGTTCCTTGATGTAATGGATGCAGGCCGACCTGTCGCTGTTGAACAAGAATGCAAACAGCTTTCCGACAAGGTTGTTGTGAATCTTGCATACCTTAACATCCTTGTCACATTCGGCACAAGTATGGAAGCCTTTCTCCTGGCAGCACTTCCGTATCTTGCACCATGATGCTTTCTCGTTCTCCTTGCACCCTGGGCATTTCCCGTTCAGGAACTTCTTGCACGCACCGCAATACAAGCCACATGCTGCTATATGTTGGGGATTGCTTGTCGTTTCCATATCAAAATGCTCTTTTTTCATTGTTTATACTCAAAGAAATAGAAGTCTGTCCAACCTGTATTCTCGGCGAAGAGATGCTGTTTGCCCCTGTATTCGAAGCCCAACCGTTCATAGATTCTGTGGGCAGGGGTGTTTGAAGCGAGGGCATCGAGGCGGATGCTTTTCATTCCCTTGTCCCGGGCAAGCCGGATGGCTTCGCGAATCATCTCCGAGCCGATACCGGCACCTTGGCAGTCTGGACTCACGGCAAGGATATGGATTACAGCCGACTCATTATCGTTAACTTGCTGCGACCATGCAATGGCATGATAATCCTCGCCCTGATACATAGCCACCGCCATCGCCCCCACTATCTTCCCGTTCTCCTTATATAGATACATGCTTCCTTCATCGATATAGGCACGGATGCCGTCTTCCGTAGGATGTTTTCCTTTGCTCCATCTGGCATAGGTGGCTATCTCAGGCGTGCGCTCAGTCACATCATCGTAAAAGGCGATGATGGAATCGAAGTCCTCTAGTGTAGCTATTTCTATTCTCATTAGCCTTTCTCATTCTATAGGTATTTGAATAATCGACAACCATTTCTCCGGGTCTTCCTGGTTCCAGACACCGTCAACATAACATGTACGATGTTGACCGACGACTTTATACCCTTGCTCTTCTATATAGCGGAAGGCTTCGACAAATGATTCGTAGAATCTTTCGTATGGACCGACATGCTTCATGCAGAGAGCCTTTGGCACGGCCGGCAGACGCTTGAACTGAATGATGGCGCTGTCTTCACCCATTTGCTTTGGCGTGTGGAACCAATGTTGACCACTTCCGTTTTCATCACAACATCAGTGCAAGCCGCCTCTTTCTATTCTGTGAAAGAACCAATCTCTATCAAGTTGCCGTCAGGGTCAGCTATATAGGATGTGCGCTGTCCCCATGGTTCCGTTGTGGGAGGAAGTACGGATGAAGCCCCATGGTCGATGGCATTCAGATACTCCTTGTCAACATCAGCGAAGGTTGGCACGTCGAATGCCAGTTCCACGGTGCCGTTAAAGCCATCGGGATACTGGAATTTCTGTGAGACCATCTGTTCGAAGGCCTTACGGGGGAAGAGGATGATGCGCATATTGCCCAATGTCATTTCCACATTGGGTTGGATGCCGTCCCACTCAGTGGTGAAGCCGAATACCTTTGTGTAGAATTCAACGGTAGCCTTGTTGTCACGGGTGAATAGTCCGATGGTGTTGAAAACGAATCGGGTAGGGGATTTTGTTTCTTTCATTATCGTTAATTGTCAATTGGTTGATATTTATGTCAAACTTGACAGGTCAAAATTTGAATGGTTTGGCAATGCACAATTACCACAAGAAAGGAATCATTTTATATCTCACTTTCTTCTTATAGTCTTTATAACCTTTAAGTCCTTTTTCCAACACCTCTTCTTCATTGGCGATGCGCTTGGCAATCACGGGAATGTATCCCAGCATGACCAGGAAAGAGATGGGTGAACCCAGCACCAGTGGCATGGTCAGAAACATCACTGTCGTGGCCGTATACATAGGATGCCTGACAATGCCATACAGTCCCGTGTCAATGACCTTCTGGTTGTGCTGAACTTCTACGGTGCGTGAGAGGTAGGTGTTCTCGCGCATGACTTCCGCATACAGAAGATAGGATGCGATAAAGAGGCCGGCGGCCATCCATACCATCCAGTTTGGCAGCACCCACCAGCCAAAGCGCCAATTCAGTCCGGCAAGCACAAAGGCAGTGACGAATAGCATGCTGCTCATGGCCACGACACTCTTTTGCTCGGCTTCCTTTTCTTTGGCGTTAAGACGCTTTCTAAGCAATTCCGGGTTCTTGGCCATCATCACAATACCGACAACAGCCATCGGGACGAACAAGATTCCCATCAACAGCCATCCCTGCCAGTAATGCAAAGAACCGGCAGGGAAGAACAGCAGGAGACCAAGAACAATGACTCCGAGCAAGAACTTGGTGAGTGCTTTTATCAGCAAGTCTTTATCCATTGTCTATATATGGTGGTTGAATCGTTTTTCTTTGCACATCCAATAGCCTCTTAGTAAGGTCATCATGATGATATGGATCTTATCCTGAGACCGGAGTTATACGAATCTGCAAACGTGGTCGACGGATAAATGTGTTTCCAATAACCGTTCTGTCTTGGATGGGCATCAACCTATACCCAACAGCTCAATCTCAAATATCAGTGTGGAGCCGCCAGGAATGCCTGGCTGGGAGAACTTCCCATAGCCCATTTCGGCAGGAATGTAGACCTCCCATTTGTCACCGATGTGCATGTGCTGCATGGCGATGATCCAACCCTCGATAAGGTCGCTGAGCCGGTAAGCCAGTGGGACGCCCCCACGGCTGCTGTCAAACTGCTTTCCGTTGATGGTCCTGCCCGTATAGTGTGCCGTGA
>CAMJLI010000285.1 GCA_946406585.1 uncultured Prevotellaceae bacterium
CCACGATGAACAGCCACAAGGGATTTGGGTTCCTCTGTTCCGAGAGCCATTATGCTGCAGCCAAACAGATAGCAGAGCAAGGCATAGTATTGCTCAAGAATGCGCCACGATCCGGCAAGAAGAGCAAGCCATTGCTCCCGCTTGGAGTGAAGGACATGAAGCGAATCCTCGTTGTAGGCGAGAATGCCATCAAGATGATGACGGTAGGAGGAGGCAGCTCGTCTCTGAAAGTGCAGCACGAAATACTTCCCCTCGATGGACTGAGGCAGAAATTGAATGAAATAAATCCCAACATAGTGGTAGACTATGCCCGAGGATATGTAGGCGATACTGTACAAAGCTACAATGGCGTGACCGTAGGCAGGAGCCTCTATGAAATGCGTTCTGCCGCCGAGTTGCGTGCCGAAGCATTGGACAAAGCCAAGGAAGCAGACTGCATAGTGTTCTTCGGAGGCTTGAACAAGAGCGACTATCAAGACTGTGAAGGTCATGACCGCAAGCAATACGAATTGCCTTACGGTCAAGATGAATTGGTGGAAGCCCTCCTCACAGCCAACCCCAACCTTGTCTTTGTCAACATCTCCGGCAATGCCGTTGCCATGCCATGGTACGGTCGTGTGCCGGCAATAGTGCAGGGATGGTTCATTGGTTCGGAGGCAGGCGAAGCCATTGCCAGTGTGCTGGTAGGTGAAGCCAATCCTTCAGGAAAGCTGCCCTTCACCTGGCCAACCGTCCTTAACGATGTGCCTGCCCACCGCCTGAATGCCTACCCCGGCATATGGCGCCCCAATCACGACATCATCGACGAAGAATACAAGGAAGGCCTCTTCATGGGTTACCGTGGAGTGGACAAATACAAGACCAAGCCGCTCTTCGCATTCGGTCATGGCATGAGCTACACCACTTTCAACATCGGTAAGGCAACAGCATCTGCCACCACATTAAGCATACCAGAGGCACAAATGACGTATCTTGATGGAGCCACTCCCCCATCAGGCACCATCAGTATCACCGTTCCCGTGACAAACACAGGCAACTGCCCCGGAGCTGAAGTCGTGCAACTGTATGTCAGCGATGTGAAATCTGCTCTTCCACGGCCAGAGAAGGAACTGAAGGCCTTCAAGAAGGTGTTCCTCCAACCCGGGGAGACCCAAAATGTCACCCTCACCATCGGCAGCGATGCCTTGAGTTATTATGACGACGCTCAACAAAAATGGGTGATGGAAACAGGAGACTTCGTGGCATTGATAGGCAACTCATCAGACAGCCTCAAGCAGAAAGTCAAGTTCACCTTGATGTCAACTAAATAGCAAGAACAAGAGCATTCGACACGAACAAGGCAACAAGCAGGTGTTAATTATTGGCAACCTCCATCATGGAGCAGACACACATGTCATAAACCAATAATGAACACCTGCTTGCATTTTCATCCACCCCACCATCATTCCCATCCATTCATCTTTCTTTTTTTCCCACATAATTTGTCTTAGTCTGTTTTTTTCCTTATTTTTGCACGACTAACCATTAGGAAAAAGAAAAATGTTGTTGCGACTACTTATAGTCGTGCTTGCAAGCATTTCCACTTCGCTATTGCAAGCACAGAATTTAGATTCACTCTACCGCTGTCTCGACATGGCCATAGCCGAGACTCCGAAATACATAGAATCCAAGGAAAACCGAATAGCAGAACTGAAGGGGAGGTTGCACAAGTCAACAGACAAGAACGAACGCTACGAAATCTCGCGCAGTCTCTATCAAGAGTACATGCCGTATATCAATGATTCAGCCATTGTCTACCTGCAGAAATGCATCAGTCTGAGCGAGCAGATGGGCGAACGCTCCCGAGCAGCCGAATGCCGTGCACTGCTTGCCCTGCAATGCAGCAACACAGGAATGTTTGATGAGGCACAAGCAATATTGCAGGAGGTGGACATAACCAACATCGACTCCATGCCCCTCGGCCGCTACTATGAAGCATGCCGCCATGTATTTGGAGAGCTGGCATATTACAGCCGGGTTCCGGGGCAGCGTGAGCTATACACCGACAAGGCAAACGAATACAAGCAGCGGATGTATGCCACCCTCCCTCCAGACGACAACTCGGTGCTATGCATGCATGAGCAAGACGAGCAGAACGCAGGAAACCTTGAGAAATCCATGTCGATAAACGACCATTGGCTAAACAAGGTGGAATATGGTTCACATCCATTTGCCTTGACCGCCCTGTATCGCTACCTTGAATACAAGGCCATAGGAGACAGCATCGAGATGATGCGCTGGGTGATAGAGTCAGCACTTGCCGACATACGCAATTGCGTGATGAACCAAGGTTCGATGTGGGAGATATGCAACCAGTTGATGGTTCATGGCGACATCGACCGTGCCTCCCGCTACATCAATTTTGCCAGCGACTGCGCTGGCCGATTCGGTTCAAGAGTAAGAAACTGGCAGATACAACCCCTTCTATTGTCAATAGACCGTGCCTATCGTGACGAGAACGAGCGTGCCAAGAGCCAACTCCGTTTTTTTGTCGTGGCCATAAGCATCCTCGCCCTAAGTCTCGTGGCATCGCTTTTCTATGTCAATCGTCAACGAAAGCGCCTTGGAGCAGCGCGTGACGAGCTGCACAACAAGAACGACCAGCTTTCGGAATCAAACAATCAGCTCTCGGGTCTGAACTCCCAGCTTTCCACTCTCAACACACAACTGACAGCCAAGAACCTGCAGTTGTCACAACTCAACCAGCGCATAGCTGAAGCAGGGCGAATAAAAGAGGAATATGTAGGTCGTTTCATGCGCCTTTGTTCCCTCTACATAGACAAGATGGACCAGTTCCGCAAGCGCGTCAACAAAATGGTGAAAA
>CAMJLI010000286.1 GCA_946406585.1 uncultured Prevotellaceae bacterium
GTTTTCACTTGCTCGTCGCTGAGGGTGCCCTGCGGCACATGCTCGTCGAGGAAGTCATTGCAAGAAGTGAGGACGGCACAAATGGCCAAGCTTGTGAGGCCAACACTGAACAACTTATATATTCTTGTTTTCATGATGATGTCTGTTTTAGAATGAAACATTGAGTCCGAATGTGATGTTCACTGGAATAGGATAGCCGAAGTTGGCGTTCTCAGGGTCTACACCAGTGAACTTGCCGCTCTTAATCGTGAGCAGGTTTTGGGCGGAGAGATACATGCGCAGGCGGCTCATGTAGAGTTTTTCGGCGATGCTCTTCGGGAAGTTGTAGCCCAACTGGATGGTGCGCAGTTTGGCATAGCTGCCGTTCTCTACGAAGAAGCTGCTGACGCGCTTTTCGTTGTTGTTGTCCATCGTGCTGATGGCAGGGATGTTCGAACCCATGTTTGTGGGGCTCCATGCGTCGAGCAGGCGTTGGCCTTTGTTCAGGTTTGAGATGTTGAGTCCGCTCCAGAGGTCGGTCTCCTTCTTCAAGTCGCTGATGACATCGACACCCTGCACCCCTTGCCAGAACATGGTGAAATCCAAGTTCTTGTATTGCAGATAAATGTTCAAGCCCCATGTGAAGTCGGGCACAGGCGAATATATCCATTTCTGGTCTTTCTCGTTGATGACATTGTCGCCGTTGAGGTCCTTCCAGCGTATGCGTCCCAGTCCAGCACCGTTCTGTGTGGCGTGGTTGTCTATTTCTTCCTGGCTCTTGAACACGCCGTCGTAGACGTAGCCCACCTGTGAGCCCATGGCATGTCCCACGACGCTCTCCACGCCATTGCCACCGAATGTGCCGTTGGCAGCTATGGTCTCAGGCAGTTTGGTTATCTCGTTTCTATAGGTGCCGAAGTTGCCTGCGATGTCGTATTGGAAGTTGCCGATGTTCCCGCGATAGCCCACGTTGAACTCCACACCTTTGTTCACCATCTCACCGGCGTTGATCCATTGCGAAGAGCCTTCACCCATCACTCCGATGCCGGGCATGTATACCAGGATGTCTGTGGTTTTCTTGTGGTACCATTCAAACGAACCATAAAGTGCGTTGTGGAAGAAGCCGAAGTCGAGACCGAGGTTGGTCTGTGTCGTGGTCTCCCACTTCAGGTTGTCGTTGCCCAATTGGTTGCGCTTGAAACCGCTTGCCAACTGCTGTCCTCCGTTTGTGCCCTCGATGTCATAGCTCGTACCGTAGCTTTGTCCACCGAAGCCAGCCTCGCCATAATTGCTCACATAGAGCGTATATCGTGCAATATTGTCAATCTCCTGGTTACCAGTTTGTCCCCAAGAGGCACGCAGTTTCAGGTTGTCAATCCAGTTGATGTCTTTCATGAACTTCTCCTGGTTGATACGCCAGCCTGCTGCCACCGAGGGGAACGTGCCATAGCGGTTGTTGCGTCCAAATCGGCTACTGCCGTCGTAGCGCATGGTGAGGCTGAGCAGGTAGCGGTCGTCATAGGAGTAGTTCACCTTGCCGAAGTAGGAAACGAGAGTGTATCCGCCTCCTGCTCCATAGGCCTCCGACTCTCCCACACCGGCGTTGGGCCACATGTAGTCGGTATTCAGGATGGCGAAGTCATATTGTTTGCCGCTGAACCACTTGTCGTCCTCGCGGTTGATCTCCGTACCTATCATGGCGTCGCCGCGATGGAGGCCCATCTCAAATTTGTAAGTGGCGATGAGGTTCCACATCCATTTGGTCCAATGTTCTTGCTTTCCCTCCACGGCATTGGTAGAGTTGGCCACTGTTCCTTCGGTGATGGGATAAGTGAATAAGCGCTGTTCCTTCTGCGCATAGTCAATGCCGAAAGTGGTCTTGACGTTGAAGTCCTTGAAAGGGTTGACGTTGATGAATGCGTCGCCAAAGGTGCGCCAGTAAGTATATCGGTTGTCGCTGTTGCGCTTGAGTCTGGCGAGAGGGTTCTCTCTGTCGGGATATCCGCCTACGGGGCCAGCGAACTCACCGTTTGTGGTGTATACAGGGAGTGAAGGATTGAATTGTAGCACGTTCTCCAGGAATCCTCCAGGAGCCTGCACCTCACTTGTGCGGTTGATGGTGAAATGCTCTCCCACTGTCACGATGTCGCGGTCGTTGATGCGCACCAGCTTGTAGTCGGAGTTCATACGTCCCGAGAAGCGCTCGAAGTCGGAATACTTGATGATACCTTTATTATTATAATATCCCAAGGAGAAGAACGATGTGCCGCGTTCTGAGCCGTTGCTCAGCGACACGTTGTATTGCTGTGCCAGTCCGGTGCGTGTTGTTTGGTCAAACCAGTCGGTGTCGGCGGCGGGTGTGGTGCCTGCCAGGTCGAGATACTTGCTCATGGTGATGTTGTTAAGGACGGGCACACCTTGCGGGTCATAGCTCCAATCATAGTGGTAACCCAGACCATTCTGGTTGGGGTCGAGTCCGTCATTGACATATCCCTGCCACATCACCTGTCCGAACTGCTTTGCGTTCAGCACCTCCATCTTGTGGGCGTAGGTTTGCACGGACACGCTGCCGTCGAAGTCAATGTGTACCTTTCCTTCCTTGCCTTTCTTCGTTGTGATGATGATCACACCATTTGCTGCGCGCGAACCATATATGGAAGCCGAGGCAGCATCTTTCAGCACCTGTATCGACTCGATGTCGTTGCCGTTCAGCTCATGCATGCCTGCCTTGGTGGGCACACCATCGATGATGTAGAGAGGGTCGTTGTTGTTGAGCGTGCCAATACCACGTATGCGTACGGTGGCAGAGCCAGATGGCGAACCATCGGCGGCGATGTTCATGCCCGGCACACGGCCTTGCATGGCCTTGATGGGGTTGT
>CAMJLI010000287.1 GCA_946406585.1 uncultured Prevotellaceae bacterium
ATGAAAGACCTTCTTCATTCACTTGGCATAGGCACCAATGTGTCCGCCATCCTCATTGCCGTGGCCTCATTCGCCATTTTGTATTTCTTGGGCATAGAGAATTGGCTGGGTGTTTCGTTCTCCGTCATCACCGGTCTTGTTGCAGGTGTGATAATCGGCCAGGGAACCGAATTCTACACATCCCATTCATACAAGCCGACGCAGAAAATAGCTGAAGCTTCTCAGACAGGTGCCGCCACCGTCATCATCAAGGGCATCGGCACCGGCATGATATCCACCATGGTTCCGGTGGTCACCATCTCCGTAGCCATCATGTTGAGCTACTTATGTGCCAATGGCTTCGACCTTAGCATGACTTCCTCGAGCATGTCGCATGGCCTTTACGGCATAGGCATTGCTGCTGTCGGCATGCTCTCCACTCTTGGCATCACACTTGCCACCGATGCCTACGGCCCCATAGCCGACAATGCTGGTGGCAATGCAGAGATGAGCGAACTGGAGCCAGAAGTGCGCAAGCGCACCGACGCCCTGGATGCCCTGGGCAATACCACCGCAGCCACTGGCAAGGGCTTTGCCATTGGTTCCGCCGCACTCACAGCCCTTGCCCTCTTGGCCTCCTATGTGGAAGAGGTGAAGATAGCCATGGAGCGCACGGTGGATGCAGCAGGCAACTATATCTCGTCATACGGCAGCATTAATCCATCTTCAGCCTCGATATCCGACTTCATGGACTACTTCCAAGTGAACCTCATGAACCCCAAAGTGCTGGTAGGAGCCTTCATAGGCGGCATGGCAGCATTCCTGTTCTGCGGTCTGACCATGGGTGCCGTAGGTCGTGCAGCCCAATCAATGGTGGAAGAAGTGCGTCGTCAGTTCCGTGAAATCAAGGGCATCCTTGAAGGCAAGGGAACACCCGACTATAGCCGTTGCGTGGAGATATCCACCCGCAGCGCCCAGCGCGAGATGATATTCCCGTCCCTTCTTGCCATTGCCATCCCCATTGTAGTAGGCATCGTCCTTGGCGTTGCCGGTGTCATGGGACTTCTCGTAGGAGGTCTGACGGCAGGATTCACCCTTGCAGTGTTCATGGCCAACTCGGGTGGTGCCTGGGATAACGCCAAGAAGATGGTAGAAGAAGGCAACTTCGGCGGCAAAGGCTCTGCTTGCCACAAAGCCACCATTGTGGGCGACACTGTGGGTGACCCATTCAAGGACACATCAGGCCCCAGCCTCAACATCCTCATCAAACTCATGTCAATGGTGAGCATTGTAATGGCTGGCCTCACACTAGCTTGCGGCATTTAAAGAAGACAAATAAAAAAAAATTCAAGCCTAAAATGAACAATCGCGGTGGCTGTAATTGTGCCACCGCGATTTTCTTGACCTTACGTTTTTTTTTACGCAATCGGCTTTTTAACAAATTTTACCACTACATCTTGGTTATTTATAGAGAATAGTTGTAATTTTGCCAAAAATTTGTAATTACATATTTGCAGTTCAAGCATGCCCTAGAGAATTTACCAGGATTCAACCTAAAACTTGGGGATACATGAAAAGCAATCATAAAAAGTACATAAGAAATGAGTATTCCTGACGAGACAAGGAGCAGTTCATCGAGCAGTTCATCGAGCAGCCACCATCATCATCATCATAGCAGCAAGAAGAAGCATCACATGGATGACTCCGAGCGCTTCAAGAAAAAAGGTCTTTCTTCCATTCGTCGCAGAAGGCTTATGGGGAAGTTATTGTGGTGGATATTGGTGCTGGCAGCCATTGCCGTGGTAGTGGGCATCGTAATAGTATATGCTTTGGTTCCTACAACAAAATTCCAATAACGACGCTATCCGACCACTAGAAAGTTTTTGTAGAAGCATGTAATATCCCATAAGGAAACAGTCACACTTCATATACTTCATACAGAAAAAGCCATTTCACAACTCAATAGAGTAATGAAATGGCTTTTTTGCATTTGTCATCAAGCCAGACTTGTCATTTTGTGACGTGGAACCAATCGGCTTCCACCCAGCCTCTGTCGGTGTTTCCGTCGGGCTCCACACTTACGAAGCCTATCTTTGCACCAATCCATTTTCCTTCTTTCATCTTGAAGGCCTCGCCAGCCTCCTTGAATTTTTTACCATCGAGGCTGTATGAGAACTTGCAAATGCCATCTTTCACATTCATTCTGAGATAGATGTCCAGATGGATTCCAGGTTTGTAGTCGATGCTGTCCTCAGCCGTTGGCTTCAGCGTAACGATGTCCGTTGCCGTTTCCGGCTTGTTCTTGTCAGCCGCCTTGCAAGTCACCTGTTGCAAGACGAACTCCTTCCCCACTCTCTTTGCCATTAGTGCGGAGTAGTCCAGCCCTTGCATGATGATTCCTCCCGACTGATTTTCAGCCTTGGATGTGATTCTCACCTTTGCGGTAGCCGTGAACCTGTCGGCAGGTGTCTTTTGCAGCAACATGTTGGGCACATCCCACATGTTCACTGCATTTCTGTCGTGTTTGTAGTTGAAGATTCTGAAAGTACCGAAAGCCGTCGGCATTCCAAAAGTCTGGTCATAGTTGGCATGCCATTGCCATTGCAGTCCCATCTTGTGGGAGTCGAACTCATCGCTCTCCACGGGGTTCACCACTTTCCATTCTCCTCTTGTCTTGGGCTTGCGGTATGTTGTCACGGGGTCTCCGCAGAAGTCGCCATCCTTGTCTTCACCCATGACGGGCCAGTTGTCTTTCCATTTGACAGGCTGCAAGTGAACCACCCTGCCATAGCACTCCTTGTCTTGGAAGTGCAGGAACCAGTCCTCTCCCATTTCCGTGTGCACCCATCCTCC
>CAMJLI010000288.1 GCA_946406585.1 uncultured Prevotellaceae bacterium
GATGTTGGGGTTGACATCCTTCATGTCAGGGACATCTGCCACGCCTTCCACTTCTGTCAAGTCGTAGGCTGTGGCAGAGGCATAGGAGGCATTGCCGGCAATGGTCTTGGATGCAAATTGTGTGGGGTCCCAGTGTCCTTGCAGTTTCAGCACTCCGTCCTCGAAGCTCTTCACTTCCAAGTCGGCGGGCTTGATTACGAAATATGCCAGTGTGTCTGCCTGGGGGTCATAGCGCAAGGTGTCTGTGGTTCCTGGCACGGGGTTCACCAGTTGCACCCTGTACAATACGCCCTCCTTGATGGGTGCAGAGGCAGTGCTGCCCACTCCGAAGGCCAGTGCCTGACTTCCGTTGGCGGGTATTGTTGTCCGCCCTGCCTTGTAACTATGGTGTTTCCATGTGTTGCCCTCATCCTCTGAACTTGACACTTGCAGGCGGAATGCTCCTTCATATCCCACCTTGTTCTCGTTGCGCAATGTCACGGTGACTGTTGTCCTTGGGTTATACACCACGGTATATGCCTCCTGCCCATGCTGTTCCTTCTCCATGTTGCCATCCACGCGCATGCCTGTCATCCAGAGGTTGGATTTCGTCTGCTTGGGTTCCACCACCTTGGTGTCCAGCACATTGAGATTGTCATCGGTCACTATGAGATACCATTTGCTTTCCGATGTGGGTTTGGCTGTCAACGTCAGCTCCACTGTCTCGTCCTTTCTTATGTCTGTCTCGGTGTCTGCCGATTGTTCATCACCCATGCTCTGTGGCGCTCTTCCCGTGGTGTTGGCGAAGAGGTGTATGCCGGAAAGGGTCACCGACGACTTGTTGGTCACCCTTACAGAAATTTCATTCGACGCATTGGCATATACGTTTTCCGGCAACAGGATTTCGGCTTTCAGATTATATTTCAAAGGGTGTATGTCGTGCATCACCGTTGGCGACATGGAGAAATTGATGTTGTTGTCGCCGCTGGCTCTCACGGTGTAGAAGCCGTCGCTCTGGCCGCCCCATCCGTAATTGAAGTGGAAGAGGTCTCCATTGGCCCTGTAGCCGTCCACCACGAGGGCGTGGCCTTCCCAGTTTTCCAAATATCCGGAATATACCAGCGGATGCCCCTTGAGCAGGTCGGCATACATCAGCGCCGACCACATGTCGTCGGTTTGTCCGTCGTCCTTGTTGGTCTGCTTGGAATTCAGGTTGTACGCCTCATAGGGTATTTTCCATATATAGCCTCCTGTCGACTCGCCATAGTCCAAATAGGTCTGCATGCCCACGGCGGCGAGCAGGGTGGCCACGGCATCTCCATACTCGGCCGGCTGCGAGTTGTATGAGTCGCACATCAATGCCCATTTGAGGGGTGTGCCGGCGGGGATGCGGTACTCTGCCGTGGCGGGGGCGGCGCCATAGTCGTATGTTGGCGTGGTGTATGGCACCGTGGATGGCATGTCGCGCCTCCAATAGTAGAACACCTGGGTGGCTGCGGTGGCCACGCATCCCGTGAGTGCCCTGTTTCCGTTTGGCAATTTTGGCACCTTGTCATTATATGGCGCCGACTGGTGCCAATGCGAAGTCATCAGCACCGGGATGTCCGAACGGCCTTCCACCTTCATCACTCCTCTCTTTCCAAAGTCTTTGGTGCTGTATGGGGTGTTGCGTCCTTCTGCTTGCAAGGTCTCCACTATGTTGGCATAATGGTCGAGCATCGCCAAGAGCTGTGGCGCCTCCTTCGACTCATCGAAATCGCCTTGCTCGGTGTATCCTATGATGGTGGGTATGCAGTCGTCGCCCGCCACAATGACATAGCCTTGTCCTTCTCCACGGCTGAACACATAATATGGTGCTGCAATGCTGCTCGCACGACGTTTGTTGGCTGTGTGGCACAACTTCGCTGCATGGCCCTCAGGCACATAGGCCTGGGCGCACGCTCTTGCCTTCTGCATGTCTATCGGATTTGCATGCATCACGCCTGCCAACATTATTGCTACCAAGGTAAGCAAGTTTCTCATAGCTAACATGATATAAAGTGAAAAATAAAACCATGTCCCAAAGCGGAACCATGGATGGTGGCATCTCTCGGGGCAGCATAAGTGCCCTGCTTGAAAACTTCATGTAATCCCACTTTTGCAAAAGTAGAAATAAAAAACGACAACTCAAAAACAAATCGCAAAAATCAAATTGGGAACGAACAAATTGCAAAAAAATAAGGAGATTCTTTTTGATTTATGGGCGGTTTGCTGTATCTTTGCCCAAAATTAAGGAATTAACCATTTTAATACGACACAAATATGGCTTTTTTGACAAACGAAAAACTGACAATCGTCGGCGCAGCCGGCATGATTGGTTCCAACATGGTACAGACAGCCCTGATGATGGGACTTACCAATGACATCTGCCTCTATGACGTGTTCTCTCCCGAAGGAGTGGCTGAAGAAATGCGCCAGAGCGGTTTCGGAAATGTGAAAATCACAGCAACCACAGACCCTGCCGAGGCTTACACCAACGCCAAGTACATCATCTCGAGTGGTGGCGCTCCACGCAAGGAAGGCATGACACGCGAGGACTTGCTGGCAGGCAACTGCAAGATAGCAGAGGAACTGGGCAAGGACATCCAGAAATACTGCCCCGACGTGAAGCATGTTGTCATCATCTTCAACCCTGCTGACCTCACCGGTCTGGTAACATTGCTTTACTCCGGTCTGAAACCAGGACAAGTGACCACTTTGGCTGGCCTCGACACCACCCGTCTGCAGTCTGCACTGGCTAAGAAGTTCAACGTGATGCAAGACGA
>CAMJLI010000289.1 GCA_946406585.1 uncultured Prevotellaceae bacterium
CCTTTTTGTCTTTTTGACGATGCAAAGGTAGGGCGTTTTTTTCCTTCACCAATGCTTTTCTGTGATAGTTTGCATAAAAATCTTCTCTTTTTTGACTAAAGTCAAGAAAAAATGGCCATTTTTCTTTTTTTTTCTTGGAACTCGTGACAATAAAACATGATGCCGTGGCTCCTTGAAAAGCCACGGCATCGATGTCGCTATAATTCTTCAGGATTTCCTTCCTCTATCCTAATCGTTCAAAATCATGTTCACGATGTTTGTCACGTCGTTCACGGTAATTGTTCCGTTGCCGTCAATGTCTGCATTCTCAAATATAAAGACCTCTAACTCATCGCCTCCTTCAAGAACATAATCCACAGTCAAGCTCACGTCGGCCACAGATACAATTCCGTCACCATTGACATCGCCAAGTACTGCCTTCATCTTGCGGTAAATCTTCACTGCTTTCATGTTGCCTGGGGCGTAGCATGAGAAGATGGGGTTTCCATTGTTGTAGTTGAATCGCAAATCGTTGCGATTATAATCCTGGAACTTGATTGAAGCGGTGGTGTTTTCGACAGAAATTGTGGCAATAGTGCTGCTTAACGTGTTGTCTTCTGTTGTGGTAAGAATATTGCTGCTGCTCGAAGAGCTGCAAAGATATCCGTTGCCCACGTTCAACTGCCAGCCATTTTCAGTCTTCTCGAGGATGATGTTCTGGGTTTCGTCTGTAGAGCTGATGCTGTTGTCGTCGTTGGGGGTTACTGACACGGCGGAGCGGTTCCTGTTGTTTTGTTCCCTGCCCAAAGCATAGTAGTTGCCGTTGTTCTCTGCCACGATGATTATCATGTCTTTGTCTTTCAATTGGCTTGTGTTTTGCACCAGGACGTATGTCACCTCTTCCATCTTCACATTCAGCGTATATGATGCAGAACCGCTGTAATGGGTTTCGGTGGCTGCTGAGGTTGCGGTGATGATTGTGGTTCCGCTACCAACAAGTGTAATTGCACCCGTTGTGGCATTCACGGTGGCCACGGAAGTGTTGCTGCTCGTATATGTCACGGTGAGATCGGATGGCGTTACAGTTAATGTTGGTGTCACGAACTCTTTGCCTTCTACGGCATTTACTTCAGTCTCGCTGAATGATAGAGTGGGTGCAGCCTTGGGGAGTTCGTACTCCATGTATAGGTTGGCATATATCATGTTGTTGTTGGGACTGCTCTTGTAGTTCAAGAATCTTGGACTTTGTACATTGTACAGAATCGTTCCATAATCTGTTGTTGAAGTGCCCCACCATGAGCTGGAGGTGACCTTGTAGCTTAGGGTCACTCCACTGGCGTCGTCGTTTAGTGTCCAATTGTTTCCTGTTGTGGCAAGGGCAAGCTTCTTTTCCGCTGTAGCATTGAGGTATTTCCCATCTTGAGTTGCCAACTTGTAGCTTGTGCCGCTACCTGTCAGAGTGAACACATTCACATTGGTGTTTTCGCCCACCATGATGAAGTCACCATCTGCTGTAACGTCAACGCTTGTCAAGTAGTTGTTGGATAGTGAGCTTGCTGCCTTGCTCTTGCTGCCGCAAGCGATGATGTATTTCTTTCCACTGACAATCTCGCTGGTGGAAGTGACGCGCTTGTACATGGTGCTGCCTGATACAGGAGTGACAATTGAATAATTCGCAGTTACAACATCGCTTGATTCTCCATCCGCCACGGAAATGGCCTTGATTGTGGTGGTGCTCTCTACTGTGATGGGGCCTGTGTATCGTGTGCTGTTGGTAGTAGGTGTTGAGCCGTCAACTGTATAGTATATTACGGCTCCTTCTTGAGCGCAGCTGATGGTGACCTGGACGGCTTCTGTGTAGGCACCTGCTGCAGGTGTGAATGTTGGTGGGGCGACAAGGCTCAGTCCCTTGAAGTTGAATGATATTGTCTTGTCGCTGTTTTGAGTGATGTCCTCCACTGATGAGTCAAGGTAGTATGAGCCATCGCTGTTTTTGTTGTATAACTTTGCTGCTGGTGTCGTGTTCTTTCCAAAAGAATTTACACTGCCATAGGGGAATGGGTCGTTTGCCATACCTTCAGAAGAATAGTATTTTGTGCCCATATATGTGGTGTATTGGTATTCGTTGTCGGCTGGAATCCATGTCATGCGTTGGTGTGAAGGATCGTTGTTGGGTTCATTGTTGCTCCAAACTGTGGCATCGTAATCGACGTGCAGGATGAGCAGGCCGGCACCTGGCAGACTGGCGTCCCAACCTTGCTTTTGGCGGTTCTCCAATAGGTAGAATTCATTGTTGTTGCCATTATTATATATAATGTAAGATTCTCCGCCATTCTGCAATGACTTCATGCCTGTTACTGACGTGCTGTAAGTGAGGGTGATGGGTTCTTTCCATCCTGCCACCCAACGCTCATAACTGGTGTATCCTGATGGCTGGTATCCGTCGTCGTTGTAGCTGCCGCTGTCCATCAGGTCCCATTCGCCCATTCCTTGGCCACCACTGTAGTCGATGTCGTAATAGTCGGGATAACCTAAGCAGTGGCTGAACTCATGGCACATGGTGCCTATTCCTGCTATGGTTCCTGTCGAGCCGTTAAGCTCGCCACCACATGCATAGGTGTCTATTTTCACGCCATCGAGAGTGAGAGTGCCAGAACCATCACCATAATATGATGCACCACTAAGGCTCCATTCATGGGGCCAGATGGTGGTTGAGGCTCCTCCGTCGGCTTCGCCTTTGCCGGCATAAACCACATAAACTTGATCTACA
>CAMJLI010000290.1 GCA_946406585.1 uncultured Prevotellaceae bacterium
GGCAGATACCAGGGCTTGTCGTTCTGGACTCCTAATATCAATGTCTTCCGTGACCCAAGATGGGGTCGTGGACAGGAAACCTATGGCGAGGACCCCTACATGAACGGAAGAATGGGACTGAATGTCGTTAGGGGTCTTCAGGGGGGAGACGGTCACAAGTATTTCAAGCTTCATGCGTGTGCAAAGCATTATGCAGTGCATAGTGGACCGGAAAAGACTCGACATTCCTTCAATATCGAGAATCTTCCTGCTCGCGACTTGTGGGAGACATATCTTCCTGCTTTCAAGATGCTCGTGCAACAGGGCAATGTGCAACAGGTGATGTGCGCCTATCAGCGTTTCGAGGGTGACCCTTGCTGTGGAAGCAATAGGTTGCTCACTCAGATTCTTCGTGATGAGTGGGGATACAAGGGTCTTGTCGTAAGCGATTGTGGTGCCATCAACGACTTCTACGTGCGTGGTAGGCACGAAGTGTCGAAGGATGCTTCTGCAGCGTCTGCGAAGGCTGTCCTTAGCGGCACCGATGTGGAGTGTGGCCAGGTGTACAGGAACCTTCCAGAAGCTGTCCGCCGTGGAGACATCAGCGAGAAAGACATTGACGTGAGCGTCCGGCGACTTCTTAAAGGGCGGTTCGAACTGGGTGAGTTCGACCCTGACAGCGAGGTGGAATGGACTTCCATTCCAATCTCGGTAGTTGCTTCTCCAAAGCACAAGAGATTGGCTCTCGAAATGGGGCGCGAACAGATGGTGCTTCTGCAAAACAAGGGAAATCTGCTGCCTCTGAAAAAGAGCGATGCTTCTCGAATAATGGTAATGGGACCTAATGCTGCCGACTCGACAATGCTTTGGGGCATCTATTTTGGCCAACCTTCGCATACTGTCACACCATTGGAGGGTATCGTCAGCAAAATAGGCAAGGTGCCTTATTCTAAAGCTTGTGAGATAACTTCCTTGTCTGAAAGCCAAAGCATTTTCGACAAGATTGCAAACTCATCAGGCAGCAAGGGCTTGTATGCCGAATATTGGAACAACACCGATATGGAGGGTGAGCCTGTTGCAACGGCTCTTTACACGTCTCCTCTCCAACTTGACAATGGTGGCAATACGGTGTTCGCTCCTAAAGTGAACCTGACCAATTTCTCTACACGGATGAAAGGCTTCTTTGTCGCAGAGAATAATGAGACGTTGAACTTCAATTTCATCCATGATGATGGCATGCGCATAATAGTAAATGGCGACACCATTTTCAATAGATGGAGAAAGGATTATGCCATCGGTCGCACTGCCAAGTTGAAAGTTGAGAAAGGAAAACGTTATGACATAGAACTTAACTACATGCAATTGGACGATGGCGCCACGTTGAGATTCGATATTGACCGCGACAAGAAAATCACGACTTCCGATGTTGTGGCTCAGGCAAAGAATGCCGACATCATTATTTTCGTAGGTGGAATATCGCCTAATCTGGAACGTGAAGAGGCCAAGGTAGATGCTCCAGGTTTTGATGGAGGTGACAGGTCGAGTATCGAACTGCCGCAAGCGCAACGTGATGTGCTAAAGGCCCTGCATCTGGCTGGAAAGAAAATAGTGTTCGTAAATTGCAGTGGTTCGGCTGTCGCATTGGCTCCTGAGGTAGAGACTTGCGATGCCATCATTCAGGCTTGGTATGCAGGGGAACAAGGTGGACATGCCCTGGCTGATGTCATTTTCGGTGACTATAATCCAAGTGGAAAACTGTCAGTCACTTTCTATAAGGATGATTCACAACTGCCTCCTTTCGACGACTATACCATGAGCAATCGTACTTACCGCTATTTCAAGGGACAACCATTGTTCCCCTTCGGCTATGGCTTGAGCTACACTTCTTTCCAGATAGGGAAGCCTAAGTTCAAGAACGGAGAGATAACGGTGAAAGTGACGAATACTGGCAAGGTTGACGGTACGGAGATTGTTCAAGTTTACATGAAGAACCTTGCCGATGTTAATGGACCTGTCAAGTCGCTGAGGGGTTATAGCCGTGTTGACCTGAAAGCTGGCGAGACAAGAATGGTCTCCATTCCATTTGAACGTGCTTTGTTTGAGGGATGGGATGAGGGCACCAACACCATGAGGGTGGTTCCTGGCAAATATGAGTTGATGGTCGGCTCGTCAAGTCTCGATAGCGATTTGCAAAAAATCAAGGTAAAGGTGAAATGACCTTTTCCCCAATTGCAGGACCAGATTCCTGAAAATGGCCTTGAAATAATATGATTAAAGAGGGTGTGCCACGGCACACCCTCTTGTTTGATAGAATGAAAATGGCTTTGCTTGGAATGCCATTTTCGCATGTTTATCTTATCACTACTTTCTTGTTGTTCTTGATGTATATGCCCCTGGTAGGTGTGCCCACTCTTTGGCCATTGAGATTGTATACCTCTTTCGACATGTTGAACGTGGCATTTTCAACCTCTGCAATTCCTGCAGCTTCTTTTTTCATCTGGCCTGAAATGCAAACATTCGCATAGCCTACTTGCTTGCTGCTGCCCAATTTGTAGAGGCACAACATCAGGCTGCTGCTGCCAGCGGTGGAGTTGATGGAATTGATGTCCTTGCTGAACTTTGTGAAAGTGCCCGTGTTGTTGCGCTCGGGAGATATGGCTGAATCGATGTCGTATTTGCCTTCGGCATTCTTCCAAAAGACGTCCACAAGACCACCATCTGTTCCTATGCGGACGGTGTTGAAAGCTATTTT
>CAMJLI010000291.1 GCA_946406585.1 uncultured Prevotellaceae bacterium
AGCACATAGTCAACCACCAAAAGTTTCTCATGATACCATTCGTCAGGATTGAGACTTGAGACATTAACCAATCCCACCGTATTGTTGCCCCAATGAGTTATGGCCACGTGTCTTCCGTCATGTGAGCAAGCCACCATCTTTGGCAGCGGACCTGTCTCCATCAGCTTTACTATCTCATCAGTACGCGTATCTATTACAGCCACGGCAGATGGGTCTTGTGCATTGATGTCGTAAGTACGCCTGTAGAAAGGTATCCACAAGTATCTTCCACCATGGGAGAAAGTGCTCTCCACCGGTTTTCCCATGAAAGTGTTGAGATTTTCTGAATAATGTGTGAAAGGATAAAAATCGCTTGGCTTGCTCCAAAGAGAGGCATCCTTTTCATCTTCGAACTGGTATTTGATAACCTTGAGTCTCTGATGTGTCTTCATGTCGTATACTACGGTGGCACACCCCTCCAGAGAATTGACATAATATTTTGTGCCGTCAGGGTGAATATTCGCAGACTTTGGAGAGTTGACAAACACATCCTTATACTCTTTCGGACACTCCTTGTAGTTCAAATGCTTTGTTGTCAATGTAAGCTTGAGTTCGCCCCCTTCAGCACTGCTTGTTGTTCCCACTACAGGATGTATCACCTCCAACTGTGGAGCTTTCGCAGGCAAGTTGGCCTCTGCCTCTTTCTGCTCATTCCCACCTTTTTGTCCCTTCTCATCCACAACAACATCATGTGCCAACATTGCAAGCGACATGTTGGCAAAGAGGAAGAGTGAAGCAATCGTTTTTATTTTATTCATACAAACTAAAATATTAATAAAGATAAGCAGTCAACGTCCCATACTAAAGGATTCAAAAAGCCTCTCTATACTTGGCTTCATCCTTGTCGCCCAACATGCCCACGTATGAGACATACCTGCTTTGGGCTATATAGTGCTTTTCGAGAGCATCAAGCACGGCACACCCAGGCTCATGGGTATGTGTGCAGTTGCTGAACCTGCAATTTTGTGAAAAACGGAATATCTCAGGAAAATAGCCACATATTTCCGTTGGCTCCATGTCAAAAGAGCCGAAGCCCTTTATGCCGGGAGTGTCAATAGCCCACCCTCCCTGGGGCAGCTTGAACATTTCGCTGAAAGTGGTAGTGTGCATGCCGGTATTGTGATGTTCTGATATCTCTGCCGTGCGCAGATTTATCCCTGGAATGAGCAAATTGAGCAATGTCGACTTCCCCACCCCACTATTTCCACTGAAAACGGAAATTTTGTCTTTCACCTTCATCTTAAGGCTGTCGATGCCTTTACCGGTGACAGCAGACACCTGAATCACGTCATACCCTATGTTCTTGTAAAGGTCTTCCATCATTTGCTGATACCGCAACATGTCTTCATCGAGCAAGTCGGTCTTGTTGAGCACCAACAATGCCGGCACCCTATATGCTTCAGCCGAAGCCAGGAACCTGTCGATGAATGTAGTAGATGTGACGGGATGGTCGACAGTGGCAATAAGTACGGCCAAGTCTACATTAGCTGCAATTATATGGCTTTGCTTGGAAAGATTGGGAGACTTTCTGACAATATAGTTACGGCGGTCATCAATTTCGTTGATGAACGCCGTACCTTGATTATTGATAAGGATGTTAACCCTATCTCCTACAGCAACAGGATTAGTACTGCGGATTCCTTTTAGCCTAAAATTACCCTTTATTTTACAATCTACAGTCTGCCCGTCGTCTGTAAGAACAGTATACCAGCTGCCTGTATTTCTTATGACAAGTCCCTTCACAGGCCTACACAGTCATTATTTCCTTGTTCTTTGCAGCGAGGATTTCATCAATTTTCTTGATGTATTTGTCGTGGAGTTTCTGCAATTCCAGTTCGGCATCTTTCTCATTGTCTTCAGAAAGACCATCCTTGATGGCTTTCTTGAGTTTGTCCTTGATGTCACCTCTCACGTTTCTCACTTCCACTTTTGCCTTCTCAGCTATTTTGTTGCATTGCTTTGTAAGTTCACGTCTTCTCTCCTCGGTGGGTTGTGGGATGTTAAGGCGTATGATTTCTCCATTGTTCTCAGGAGTGATACCGACATCAGAATCCATGATGGCTTTCTCAATGGTTCTGATCATCTTCTTGTCCCAAGGCCTTATGGCAATAGTTCTTGCATCTGGAGTGGAAACATTAGCCACTTGGTTGAGGGGCACCATGCTTCCATAAGAGTCCACCTTCACTCCACTTACAATGGCTGTATTGGCTCTACCAGCCCTTATTTTTGCCAAAGCATCCTCCAGGAACATGGCTGCCATCTCCATTCTCTCTTCACTTTCGCTCAGTGTTGCTTTTACGTCTATCATAATATTGTCAGTGATAATGGTTTCAATAGGGCAAATGTATGAATATTTTTTTTTTCGTGCAACTATTTTGCAGTTTTTTTGTTTTGTCACAATCTCTGCGTAGCTAAATCGCCGCATTATTCAACATGCATCCATGTCTGCACTTTGTTTGTCAGTTCTACAAATTCCGGGATGGATAATTGTTCTGGTCTTCGTGTCAGCATTTCATTACTTTCGGCTACATTAGCCAAGACATCAGCAGGAATGATTTGTTTCAAGCTGACACGTAGCATTTTGCGTCTCTGATTAAATACGGTCTTCACCACACGTTTAAACAACTTTTCATCACATCCAAGGTCAGTCACTTCGTTTCGTGTCATTCTTAT
>CAMJLI010000292.1 GCA_946406585.1 uncultured Prevotellaceae bacterium
TGGAGATCTGGAACCTGAAGTTCAAGTCATGGGAAACCGACTTCGGCGAGATCCTGGCAATGCACGATGAGCTCTTCGACCTCAACGGGATGGCTGACTGCGCATTCGCACTCGACCCCGAATTCCTCACCAAGAAGACATACCTCAGTTGGAGCCGGAACATCCTCGACCTGAAAAAGGCTGGAGTGCGCAACACCGATGCCGTGGTAATACAGGAAATCAGTTGCCTCTACCTGAGATATCGCAAGGCACATGCCAGACTCCAACTGGCACAGGCTTGAAAGAAGACGATTTTGTTTGATTTACCGACAGCTGCAAGCCATGATTAAAACTTATTGCTCTTCTTCGGAAATCTGCATCAATGTGAGAGTGGGTGACAACAACATACACTTGTCGTTCATCCCTCTCACATTGGGAGGTTCCACGTTCACCACCTCTGATGTCATAATGCAAAAAGCCATCGAGCAGCATCGTCTCTTTGGCAAACGTGTGAAATTGATGGCAACGGAAGATGAAAGCCATGAGGGAAAAAGCCACACCATGACCGACAAACGGGAAAAGGACAAGCCGGAAGTGCTGCATTTCTCCTCAATGGCAGATGCAAAGGAATATTGCGCCGATACTTTCGGCATCTCACGAACCATGCTCCGCTCCAGTGCGCAAATCATACAACTGGCGGCAGAAAAAGGATATGTGCTCGAAATAGACAAACCTAACTCATATTATACATGACACAATGGAAAGACAGCAAGGAAAAACGAATACCTTTCATGGCAAGAGGAAACGGCAGGATGCATGACCTCAGCCAAAGGGTGGAAGAACTCGCTGAAACAATAAATTCACAAATACGCATTGTGCCGGTGGAAGAAATGCCGGCACAGCCCGACAAAAACCTGGTTTATCTCATTTATGAAGAGACCGACGACAATGATGAAATGCCATGACATACACTATAGCAAAAATCATACGGGACACAAGAATCCTGCTCGACCTCAACAGCTGCGAGAGGCCGCTGATACCCCCCTGCCATGACGAAAACCTCGATGTCGACAGCATGATACGTGCGGTGCTCATACCATCTGCCATAGAGGTGATGGAAGAGAGCGACGACACGTTGCTGGCACCAGGGCAACCCATTCGTGCCTTGCTGGCATGGCCGGAAGGGACACCCGGCAAGGGCATGGCGATCCTGCCGCTGCCCGACGACTGCCTGAGGCTGACAGCAGTGAAGCTCACCGACTGGTGCAGGCCGGCAAGAATACTGGGAGAGGCGGATGCAGAACATGCCTGGCAGTCATCACCTTTCTCTGGAGTAAGAGGAAACCCCGACAGGCCGTTGGCATTTATATGCCAACGGCCTACAGGGTTGGTTGCAGAGCTGTACAGTTCCAACACCCCCAATCTGGTGGGGATCGAGTATGCACAATATGTGCCAAAGCCACATGTGGACGCCGATGACACCATGCGGTTGCCAGAGGCAATATATCACGACATTATCGCCAGGACAGCCAGGAAGGTTGCCGACATCATCGGCGATACAAGGAATTGACATCAAGATAATAACAAAGAACACCAATTCATGAAAAACAGAAAAACAAATGACCTCGGCACTTTCGAGTCGCTTGCCCATGCGTGGCATTGCCTTCCCCATGGAGGACACCGAGGAGACTTCATGCATATAGGCAACGACATATACATCTGGGATGGATACCAGCACAATTGGTTGCTCGACTCCTGGACCAACACCGACTCCTATCATTTGTTGCACCAAACAGGAGACTTGCACCTCATGGGCGACCTTAGGGTTGGTGGACGCACCATTGCGCAACAGCGAGCCATATTCAAGAACGATGTCGTGGTGGAAGGTAGGCTGCTTTGTCATCATCTTCAAGGTCATGACAGAGGGTTCTTCGCTACCGAGCAACGTCTGCATGATGCTGTCCCCATGCCAAAGGTGGGCGACTGGGCTCTCGTGGGGGTGTCGGCATCCCCACAGATCTGGCAGTGCACACAGCATGGGGTGTGGGAGATGGTTGGGACCATTGGGTTGGAGAATGCCTTCGACCTCGACAAATACGATGAGGCACGCGACATCGTCGACGATATCGTGGCGCAAGGGTATGTGTTTGCTGGAGTGGCAGATACCACAACCCAGCCTCATTGCCCTGATGGATATAGGGTGTTTTACATCACTTCCCAACCAGGGCGTTATGTGCATTTCGACAACATGGAGGTGAAAGGCTGTTCCGTGTTGATGTGGAATCCCGCAAACGAAGGTCCTGACAGGGGAATGTGGACTGCCAAAGCTGTAGGGAACTTTTTCTTGGTAAATACAGAAAACTTGGCGGACGGGGCGGTGACGCTGGAGAAGACCACGGGACTGGCGGATTATGTGGACACGAAGATGCGCACGGCCGTGAAGTCGATAAGCGTGAACGGAGGCACGGCGAAGACACCGAACATCCTGGGGCATGTGAATCTCGTCATTGGCGGCGGAGGCAGCGGCGACGAGGATGACCCGGGGCTCGTGGGGCAGGTGCGGACGAACACCAGCAACCTGGAACGCCTGATGGAGACCGTGGAGGGCACGGAGGAAGAAGAGGGCTTGGCGTCGAGGTTTGATGATTTGGAGGCGACCGCCATCAGGGGCATCAAGGTGAACGGCCAAGATGCGACCGTGACGAACGGCGTTGCCAACGTGACCATCCGCGA
>CAMJLI010000293.1 GCA_946406585.1 uncultured Prevotellaceae bacterium
CCACCTGTAGCACGAAGTAGGCCTTGCGGAGGCGAAAGCGGAGTTGAACACCACGGAAGTGACCCCCTCGCGCTTGTCGTACCATCCCGGGTTGTTGTTGCTGGTGTTGAGCGAATATGTCTTTCCCGCACGGCTCGCCTTGGATGTGTCGTAGCAGAAGGTGAGTTTCTTTCCGTCGGAGGACAGCCATGCGTAGGCCTCTTTAGGTGCGGCAGGCGTGGTGAATGTGAATTCTCCTAACCGATACCAACTAGAACCAGAAGATGTGGTAGGATAATAGAGCTCTACATTATATGTGTGTCCAGGCTGTAAAAAGTCTGAGTTAAATACTACTTCGCCAGTTGTTCCTGCCTTGATATGTGTATCATCACTCTCTATAGAGATTTCCCTATTATCTGAAGTGTCAGTTAAATATGAGTATATGGAACGATAGAAATCAACAGATCCTGTGTTCTTCACATTGGCCCTATATGAATGACTATCAACATATTCTCCGCTTACAAACTTCAAGGTGACAGTACCTGTGGGCGCATCTGTAATGGTGACTGTGGTGGAGCCAATGACGTTATTGCCTTTGCTGTCCTTGCAGACCCATAAGTTCCACTTTCCAGCCTTGTCAGGCTTGAAAAAGAATGTGACATCCTCGGTGCCATCCTTCTCGATGGCTGTTCCGTTGGCATATACATAGCCACCCTTTGTTGTCGTAGTGCTGGCAAATAAATAGAGCGGATCCTTGAATTCGTTGCCCGTACTCTTCACGGTAGCCACCACTTTTTGTTTCTTGTTGGTGAATTTGTTCCCTGGTATTGAGAAGGCTGTGACCTTTACCGTCGGTGTGGTGGTCAATGGGTGAACCACTATGGTCACAGCTCCAGTAGAGGATTTCGTCACTTCGAAATAGAGGTCTGACGGTTCGCATCGTTTCCAAGTCGTCTTGCCTTTAAGCAAGCTGATGGGAACCAACGTATGTTTTCCTGCGGAAAGACTATAGGTGGAGAAATCAAAGCTGCAATTGGAGAAACTCCAGTATTGATCCAGTGAGTAGTTCTGATAATACTCATACTTGGTGTCAACCACCTTGATGGTGCCGTCCGCCTTAAGTTCACCCATGCCAAAACCGAAGTAGCAGGTCTGGGAATTATAGTTGGATAGGCGCATGGTGACAACAGTACCATTCACCTCGACATCTGCAGCTGTGCCAACCAGGTCGATATTGTTTTGTCCCGTATTGGGTTGCAATCCGATTATGGCATCTTGGTCGAAGCAAAATCCTATGTCTTGTGAGCCATCCCCTTCGTATGGGTTGGTGGCTTGAAGTTTGAAATAGCCATCGCAGGATCCACCCCATCCCCAATTGAAGTGATAGTAACCATTGCCGTCATATCCGTCGCAAATAAAAGCATGACCACCACTTCCAAAACCGCTATAGATGATGGGGCGATTGCTTGCCAACTCATTGTACATTAATTCATCCCATTTTGTCACGCTGTAGTTGCTGCGGTAGACTGACTTCAAGGTGTATGGGTCGTAATCAAAGTAATTGACCATGCCTTTTGCCATTATTTCTGTGTTGGCACCTGAAGCACTGAGGCCATAATCCATGTGTCCGGCATACCCACAATAGACCATTAGTTGCGACACAGCCTTTTCACTTTCTGTTCCGACATCGCTGCTGCTATAAATGGTTTTCATCTTGCTCCAATTGAACGTTATGGCAGGCAGTCCATCTGAAGTGACTTCCAAGTCGCTTTGGTATCCAGGTACGGCCTTGGTCTTGTTCTTGGGGTGCTGGTGATAGTACATCACTTGTGCCGCTGCCGTGGCCACGCACCCTGTAATTGCATGTTTGCCATCAATCACTGGACATAGGGTGTTGTAGATGTATCCGCTTGAAATGGCACGGCCTTGATTCCATTTGCTCTTGATAAGTGGTGAGATGGCATTGTGGGCAGGCATGCGCATTGGAGACTTGGCCCTTCCTTTTTCGGATTTGGTAGCCAAACTGGCTCTTTCCACTTCTTCTGCCATTGAAGTGAGCCAGTCGCGGAAACCTTCGGGCATTCGTATGCCATCGTAATGTCCTTCTTCCACATAACCCAAGATTGGTTCTGCACAGTCGTCGCCTGCGACGACCACGAAACCTTTCTCCTGGGATGCATTGAAGATGTAGACAGACTGTTGTGTGAGTGTGGTATTGGCATTTCCAGGAGCACGCATAGGCTCTCCCGCCAATTGCGCGCCTCTGCTTTGCATGAAATTCTCTGCCAGCTGTCTGGCCTTTTGCTGGTCTATAGGTGCAGCCTGAGCCAACAGGATGCAGACAAGCGCCATGAACAAGGTTGGTACTTTTCTCATGATAGTAATAGATTGGTTTTTAGTTTTTTGTTGCAAATATAGTGTAAAAATCTGATTTATTGACTAAAAGAGTGGCTTTTTTCTTTTCAATTTTGGAAAAAAGTCGCGATTTTGATAACAATCACAATCCTCGCATGTCAGGAAAATCTTGCATCAAAATCTTGCATCATGAGAGAGAAAAATGAAAGTTTTTTTATCGCGCGCAACAATAAAATGGGGAGGGTCTGCAGACCCTCCCCATTGTCTCCATGGATTTCCAAGGACTTTCCAATCACAATGGTTCCTATTTCTTCACCACCTTTCGTCCGTCCTTGATGTTGACTCCCCTCTGG
>CAMJLI010000294.1 GCA_946406585.1 uncultured Prevotellaceae bacterium
ATTTGCAAAAACTTTAAAGCCTTGCCATGAAACATCTTTTTTCCTGCGCTCTATTGTGCATGACCACAACATTATTGTCAGCCCAAGATTTCCAACTTCTCCCAGAAGGCTACTTCAACAACCACGGAGTAGACGTGATGGCTTTCAGCGATTTCTATCCCGAAGGTCACCAAGGAGGCGTCTGCGTCATAATGAACGGCCAGCGAGTGGTCACCAATGGCGACATACGCCTGGAAGCCACCCCAGGCCAGTGGCAACCAGTGCCAAAGCAAAAGTCCAGAAGGCTGGAAGGCAACAGCATCATCACCACACTTTGTTACCCCGACTCCTCTCGTCATCTGACAGGTTTCAACCCAATGGTCTATCCCGACTACCAGTTCAATTACGAAGTAAGGGTGGAGAGCCAAGGCAAGGGAATTGTGGTGACCGTTGACCTCGACAAGCCAGTGCCTGACTACTTGGTTGGCAAGGTTGGATTCAACCTTGAGTTCTTCCCCGGTCGGCTTTTTGGCAAGCCATGGCTCATGGACAACCACGCCGGCATCTATCCACAACAGCCAAACTCTCCCTTAATGACAACAAAGACGAATGCCGGGCATCCTGGCAATTTCTTTACGGGAAAAGGCGACAAGGCCGACATGGCTCATCTTTACTCCAAGGGATACAGTCCCATAATCGCTGATGACATCATAGCTCAGCCCTATGCCACCGGCAGCGTTTTCATATCACAGCCCGACGACCCCTACAGCAAGTTGACCATAGAGTCGAAGACGGGAGAACTAAAGCTATACGATGGCCGAATGAACCACAACAATGGCTGGTTTGTGCTGAGGAGTGAAATAAAGGCGGGTGCCACTAAAAATGCTGTAGTTTGGACCATAACTCCCAATGTGGTGAAAGACTGGGTGTGCCAGCCCGTGGTGCAAACCTCGCAAGTGGGTTATCATACAAAGCAACAGAAAACAGCTGTCATAGAAACCGACCGAAAGGACAACAAACAGCACGAGGCAAGTCTGATAAGAATTGATGCCGATGGCGAACATTCGGTCAAAAGCATGAAAGCAGAAAAATGGGGAACCTTCCTACGTTATAATTACCTGACAGCCGATTTCACTGAAGTGAAGACTCCCGGTCTATATAAAATAAGGTGTGGCACATCTGTATCGTCTGTGTTCCGCATTGATGACGGCATCTATGACCGTGGCGTGTGGCAACCTGTAGTGGAGTATTTTCTCCCCGTCCAAATGTGTCATGTGAGGGTGAATGAAAAATACCGCGTATGGCACGACGCCTGCCATTTGGATGATGCGAGGATGGCACCTGTCGGCAACCATTTCGATGGATATGTCCAAAGACCCGGCTTGTTGAAATATGCCGCAGGCGATGTCGTGCCCGATGTGAATGCCGGTGGCTGGCATGATGCCGGTGACTTCGACCTCAGAGTAGAGTCACAAGCAGGCGAGGCATACATACTTGCCCTCACCTACGAAGCTTTTCATCCAGAAATAGACGTGACAATGGTTGACCATGCAAATCATCTGGTTGAGATACACGAGGCAGATGGCAAGAACGACATCTTGCAGCAAGTGGAGAATGGTGCAATAACAGTGACAAGAGCCTATCGCGCCCTCGGACGCCTATATAGAGGCATCATCTGCAACAATCTGCGCCAGTATGTCTTGCTGGGTGATGCTTCTACCATGACAGACGGGGGCATCGGCAACGACGACGACCGATGGATATTCACCGAAGACAACCCACAGCGGGAGTTGTCCACCGCCGCATATTTGGCTGGTGCCTCGCGAGTGCTTCGAGGATTCAACGATTCGTTGAGCATGGAGTGCTTGAACATCGCAGCCACGATATACGACAAGACAAAGACTGACGAACGGCTGAAGATGACGAAGTTGCACGCGGCAGTCGAGCTATATATAACTACAGGCAAAGCAGAATATCTCGATTTTGTAATCGAGAACCAAGAACAAGCCCTCAAAAACATAAGCCACACTGGATGGATATTGGCACGTCTAATGCAACAGCTGTCAACATCCAAAGAAAAGCGTGTGAAGCGTTTTGGCACTTCACTACGCACCGCCTTGTCAGAATACAAGAAAAGTCTTGACAAGCAATCAGCAGAAACGCCTTACGGAGTGCCTTACCGTCCAAGCATATGGGGAGCAGGCTGGGACATACAGCGTTTCGGCTTCGAGTACTATTTTTTGACAAATGCCTACAGCGACATATTCCCTGCCAACACGATATACAATGCCCTGAATTTCATTTTAGGTTGTCATCCTGGCAGCAACAACTCTTCTTTTGCCTCCGGCATAGGTGCCAAATCGGCAACGGTGGCTTACGGAGCCAACCGTGCCGACTGGTCATACATACCCGGTGGTGTCGTTTCCGGAACAGCCTTGATACGTCCCGACTTCCCCGAGTTACTTGAATTTCCCTTCCTCTGGCAGCAGACAGAGTATGTGTTGGGTGGAGGGTCGTCGCATTACATGTTTCTCGTCTTGGCAGCCCGGCAATTGCTCAACGATTAGCACTTTGGCTGATCAGAAGCCTCTTGCCCTCAGCAAAGAAGAGGCATCCGGCGACTTCATCCCAGTGAAGTCGGTGAACATCTCCATAAGGTCCTTGGTGTTTCCACGACTAAGGATTT
>CAMJLI010000295.1 GCA_946406585.1 uncultured Prevotellaceae bacterium
CCATCACTACACACCCTCAATTTCATAAGAGAATTTGCACGCACGTATCGTGTGATGGAAGTTAATGGTAATTTTGTTGGATACTGCCTTAACTAACCTTGCCTGGTTATGCCGATATTAGTATCCCCCTCTCTGCTGGCAGCCGATTTCACCAACCTGCGTGGTGAAATCGACATGCTCAACCACAGCACAGCCGACTGGCTTCATCTGGATGTGATGGATGGCGTATTCGTTCCCAACATCTCTTTTGGCTTCCCCGTGCTTGAGGGAGTGGCAAAGATATGCCAGAAGCCACTCGACGTGCATTTCATGACAGTGAATCCCGAGAATTACATCTCGCGCACCGCCCGTCTGGGAGCCATGATGATGAACGTGCATTACGAGGCATGCACCCACCTGCACCGCACAGTGCAGGAAATACATCAAGCTGGGATGAAAGCAGGCGTCACACTCAACCCCTCCACCCCTGTGTCGATGCTCGAAGACATCATCTGTGATGTGGACATGGTGCTCTTGATGAGTGTCAACCCTGGTTTTGGCGGCCAGAAATTCATTGAGAACACGATATCCAAAATACATCGTCTACGCCAATTGATCAATGAAAGCGGCAGCCATGCCCTCATAGAAATCGATGGTGGTGTTCAAGAAGAGACAGCCCCACGATTGGCAAAAGCGGGGGCTGACGTGCTCGTGAGCGGCAGTTTCGTTTTCAAGGCCAAAGACCCGATAGCCACCATAGCATCGCTCAAGAGCCTCTGACCCAGCAGCATGTCGCCTCTATCAGTCGAGTTGCAATGCCACATTATGCTCCCTCGCCATCCGGCGCAGGTTGAGCACTGCATACCTCATACGTCCCAATGCCGTATTGATGCTCACGCCTGTGGTCTCAGCAATCTCCTTGAACGACATCTCTTGATAGAAACGCATATACACCACCTCACGCTGTGTTGGTGGCAGCATGTTCATCATCTTTCGCACATCGCGCATCACCTGTTCATTGACGAAGTGGTTTTCCACATTCATGTCGAGCAAGTCGTTGCCGCCGAGATTCGACAAGTCGTTGCCTTCTGTAGGCTCCACTATCTTCTCGGCCCTTTGCTCCCTGTACCAGTCCATGATCACGTTGTGTGCAATACGCACGAGCCATGCACCAAATTTTCCTGAATTGGTGTATTTCCGCTGCTGCAACTTTATGATGACCTTTACAAATGTCTCCTGAAAAATGTCGTCGGCCAAGTCACGGTCGCGAACCACAAAAACAATATAAGTAAAGAGTTTGGTTTTTGTTCTTTCCAACAACAAATCAAACGCCTTATTATCACCGTCGATGTAAGCCAAAGCCAACTCCTCGTCGGTCATTCGGTTCAGATATTCCATTCCTTAAGATGAATTTGTTATTTAAGTAATGATGTTCCGATAGGCGTGATTTTTTTAAGTTGAACAATAATAAATAATAGAATGAGTGTGCAAATATAAGTACTTTCCACCATACCGACAAATTTTTTCTCATAAAAAATGTAATGCCATGTCCTAAAAAGTTCTTAAAAAGCCTCTGGAAAGCACATCATTCATGCAACAAGACCCACTTGAAAACTCAAAGAACATTTTTTTACTATTATTATTGCACCTTTCGGAAAAAAGCATTATTTTTGCAGATGAAAAGGTTCGCTATACGCGATTAGCAAAGGGAACGGGGTGAGAATCCCCGACTGTCTCGCAGCTGTGAGTTCCTTTAATGCGTCAAGCAAAGAGCCACTGCCGAAAGGTGGGAAGGCGCTTGACCGCGGAACGAAGTCAGAAGACCTGCCTTTCGAGCATGACCAAGCTTGCCGACACCTCTCGATGCAAGGGGCAAGGCGCAATGTGTTACTTCTTATTCACTGAATCCCGAATGCCATGCAAAGCTGTCGGGTGATGGTTGTATCTTGAGCATGCATCATGACAATGGTGTTGCCGGCATCGCATCCATCGTGTCCGTTGTGTCAAGAGAGAAGTGAAAGCTGCAAAATGAGTTTTTTCTCACCAACCGAAGTGTATTATATAAGTTTTTTAGAGAGCGATGCCGTGAGGCATCGCTTTTTTTCACGTTTATCCAATAAAGATTCGTTTTTGTCGTTTTATATAAGTAATTTTGCTTGTCGAAAGAAAGATCAGCTATCACGACATGGACATCCGCCAGACAACGATAAATGCAACGAAAGTGCTCCTGCCCCTCTTGTTGGGCGGTGCCATACTCTATTGGATGTATCGTGACTACGACCTGGAGCAATTCAAGCACATCATGAATGAGGAGATGGACTGGACGTGGATGTTTCTTTCTCTTCCGTTTGGAGTGACAGCGCAATTGTTTCGTGGCCTTCGCTGGAAACAGACCCTGTCCCCCATTGGCGAGCACGCCCGCAGCCACACCTCCATCTGCGCCGTGTTCCTAAGCTATGCCACCAGTCTGGTGATACCACGTGTAGGAGAGTTTCTACGTTGCGGCATACTCAAGCGCTACGACAACGTGACATTCGCCAAGTCCTTGGGCACGGTGGTCACCGAGCGTGCAGTAGACAGCTTGGTGGTGCTGTTGATCACTATGACAGCCATCCTGGCACAAGTGAGTGTGTTCCACAATTTCTTCATCACCACCGGCACACGCTTCGACACCTTC
>CAMJLI010000296.1 GCA_946406585.1 uncultured Prevotellaceae bacterium
GCGTGAAAGAAGGAAAAATATCACTTGAAGAAGGAAAGGAATTCCTCTCAAACTACCGTTCAGGACTCTATGGATACACATATCTCGAATAAGGAGCCACTCACCGTGGTGAAGGTGGGGGGAGCCGTGGTGGAAGACGAGAGCCAACTCGCACAACTGCTGCAGGACTTCTCCAACATCCCAGGGAACAAAGTTCTCGTGCATGGTGGAGGAAGAAAGGCAACAAAGGTGGCCGCTCTCCTGGGCATAGAAAGCAAAATGGTGGGAGGCAGGCGCATCACCGATGCCGACATGCTCGAAGTGGTGACCATGGTATATGGCGGACTGGTGAACAAAAACCTGGTGGCAAGGCTGCAAGCACATGGAGTGAACGCCCTCGGACTGACCGGAGCCGACATCAATGTCATCAAGAGCCACAAGAGACCCCTGCGCGACGGCATCGACTTCGGATTCGTGGGAGACGTGGACAAGGTGGACGGGGAGATGCTCGCCACACTCATCACCAAAGGCATCACGCCCGTGATGGCACCACTCACCCACGACGGACAAGGAAACATGCTCAACACCAATGCCGACACCATAGCCTCGGAAACGGCAAAGGCACTGGCACCATACTTTGATGTGACACTCATTTTCTCCTTTGAGAAAAAGGGCGTGCTGGCAAATTCTGATGACGACAGCGTGATACCGGTGATAACAAAAGAAGACTTCCTGAAATACAAGGCCGATGGAACCATCTCAGGGGGCATGATACCCAAGATGGAAAATGCCCTGGCTGCAATAGAAGCAGGGGTGAACAGCGTGGTCATCACAAATGCATCCGACATCAACGGACAGCAAGGAACTGTCATAAGAAAATAACAAGCCATCGCTTTGGCCAATGCTGCATCATGAGGACGACAGAGCCTAGGGATGCAAATGCTAACAAAAGTTAAATGCCAATCTTGTAATCCACCAAGTGTAACTTTCACACTCCTATAATCGTCTATTATTAAGACAACGATGAAGAATATCAGTTTTCGTCACGATGTGCTGCCGCTGAAAGACATGCTCTACAGGTTGGCACTGCGCATAACACTAAAGCATGAAGAGGCGCAAGACATCGTGCAGGACACGCTGATCAAGGTGTGGAACAAGAGAGACGACTGGGAGAGCATCGACTCGATAGAGGCCTTCAGCCTCACAGTGTGCCGTAACTTGGCACTCGACAGGATGAAGGTGAAGTCAAGCAAAAACGAGTCGCTCGACAACAGCCACCTCGACACCCCGGACGTGAGCAAGACACCTTATGAGCAGATGCAACTGAAGGACCGAATCGAACTAGTGAAAAAGATGGTGGACGCCCTGCCTGAAAAGCAACGAAGCTGCATGCAGCTGAGAGATTTCGAAGGTAAGTCATACAAGGAGATATCAAGCATTTTGGGCATCAGCGAAGACCAGGTGAAAGTGAACATATTCAGGGCCCGACAGGCCATAAAGCAAAAATACCAACAGATAGATGGCTATGGACTATAAGTACATCGAGCAACTACTGGAAAGCTACTGGTTATGTGAAACCTCACTTGAAGAAGAGCAGATACTGCGCACTTTCTTCAGTCAGGAAAACGTGCCTGTGAGCCTCTTGCCATACAAAGACTTGTTCACATACGAGCAGGTGGATGTGGCAGAGACCAGGCTTGGCGAGGATTTCGACCGCAAGATGCTTGAAATGGTGGGTGAGAAGGCCCCTGTGAAAGCCATCACCATCAGCATCACCCAAAGGCTGAAACCGCTTTTCAAGGCTGCCGCCATAGTGGCAATCATATTGACGCTTGGCAATGCCATGCAGGTGGCAATGCAGCCCAATGCGCCTGAAAACATAGCGGAAACACAATTTACCGCAACCGACGATGGCGTGTCGGTGGCCGTGGTGGACACCGTGAGGCAGGACTCCATGAAAATCACGGAGACGCCTCTCATAAAATGACAATTTCTATGCTTTCTCTATAACAATTGTTTGTAAAACAAAATGTGAAACTGTGAAGTTTCATTTTTCTCAAATTTTTCATAACATAACAGATGAGATGTCGCCGAGACTTCGGCGACATCTTTTTTCATGCCGCCCGCTTCATGCGGAGATGGAGCTGGAAGATGGCAGGAAGAAGTATCAGCAGCGAGAAAAGCAATGCCATGGCCACCTTGAGATGGCTGCCGCCAAAGAGGTCGACAAGTCTGGCATCGCTGTATTGCGGGAACAGCCTGAAGACGACGAATGCCACCGTGTTGTTCACCCAATGCAGCATGATGCCGGGGATGATGCTCATGGTGCGCTCGTACATCCATCCAAGCAGCAGTCCAATGCAGAGGGCATGAGGCATCTGGGCGGGGTTGAAGTGTGCCAAGGCGAAGATGGCCGCCGAAAGGGCGATGGCAACCCAACGTGACATGCGGGTGTCGAGCAAGGCACGGAGAATGGCTCCACGGAACACCAGCTCCTCCACCAAGGGAGCAAAGATGCAGATGGCAAGGTAGCCCCATCTGCTCTCCATCACGTCGCGCATCATGTCGCCGCCGTAGTCGGGGAGGGGAAACAACTCCAAGAACACCTCGGAGGGGATGATGGTGCCGAAGGCAAGCACTGCCGACCAGAACAGCACGC
>CAMJLI010000297.1 GCA_946406585.1 uncultured Prevotellaceae bacterium
CCTGTGAGCAAGTCGGAGGCTCGGTAAGAGCCTCCCTTCATGTTCCAGAATTCGAAGACATGCTGAGGCAAGAACACATCACACTCTGCAACAGCATCAGAGAAGTTGACAACGACAAGAACCACCTGTCTGCCTTGCTTGCGCAAGAAAGCGAACTGCCTATCGGCCAAATCATGATTCACATACATCAGGTCGTAAGTATCCCCTTCTCTCAGTGCATCGTCGGCATTAGCCAGAGAAAGGATTTTGGAATATGAATCCCTCAATTCTCTTTCGGCCTTTTTCATCTTCCTGCTGTCGAAGTACCCCCTTCGGATGGTATCCACAGACCAATAGTCGAAAATGGTAGTGCGGCCATCCACTCCGCTGAATCCCTCTTGGTCCATGCCTTTCTCCCCGAATTCCTGTCCGGCATAGACCATGACAGGCGAAGCATTCAGCCACGACGCCACCATCATGGCAGGCAGTCCCTTTTGTGGGTCGGCAGCGAAGAAATCACTTGCTATGCGCTGCTCATCGTGGTTCTCAAGGAAGTACAGCATGTTCGACTGTATGTCGTCGGTTGCCTGCCATTGGTATGTGATGTCGGCAGCGCGCCTGTTTCCACAAGCCACAGCACGAAGGCAGTCATACATGCCCACCTTGTCGTAAAGCAAGTCGAAACCCGCATGGATATAGTTCCTATATTGCCAAGGGTCATAGACCTCGCCGATGAACAACACCTTGGGGTAGGCAAACTTCACCTTGTCCGTAGCCCAATGCCAGAAAGCTGCAGGCACCATCTCCGCCATGTCGCACCGGAAAGCGTCGATGCCCTTTGCAGCCCAGAAGAGGAGAATGGAGGTCATCTTGCCCCATGTGTCGGGTATGGGTTGGAAATGCTCCGACCTTCCCCCGGCATCACAATAGTCAATGCCATAATTCAGCTTTACCGTCTCATACCAATCATTGGCACCGGGATGGTTATCAAAATGGTCGTTTCCTGTGGCTTTGGCAGGTATTTCCTCATAAGCCTCGCCCAATCCGTCAGGCAGTTGTGAAGTGTCGAGAGGCTGCCCCCAACAATAATAGAAATTGTTGTCAATAGAAAAGTGCATGGCAGAATTGTCGTTTTCCCCCAGGTCTGCCACCGTTTCAGGTTTGCAGATGGAATGATATTCCCGCGCCACATGATTGGGAACGAAATCGATGACCACCTTCATGCCTGCGCGATGAATCCTCCCTACAAGATTCATGAATTCATCCATGCGCTTGTTCACATCCACGGCCAAGTCAGGATCCACATCATAATAGTCAGTTATGGCATATGGCGACCCTGCCTTTCCTTTCACCACCATTGGTGTCTGTCTGGGGATGCCATTTTCAGAGTAGTCTGTGGTTGTAGCATGGCGTATGACACCTGTCAGCCAAACATGAGTTACCCCGAGATGTTTTATCTTGTCCAACGCTGCATTGTCTATGTCGTTGAACTTTCCGCATCCGTTTTCTTCAATTGTCCCGTTTGATTTCTTGGGCAATTGTCGATTTCCAAACAAGCGTGTGAAAATCTGGTATATGACAATTTTCTGTTTCATGGCCGTAAAAAAAGAAATGGAGCCATTGGCCATTAGCCCTAGGCTCCATGAAAACGTTTTTAGTCGATGCCGTGTGCCGACACTTCTTTATTGATGCGTGCAATCATGCCTCTCAAGGCCTTGCCTGGTCCGCACTCTGTAAAGTCGTCAGCGCCATCGGCTATCATGTTCTGCACACACTGTGTCCATCTCACGCTGCTGGTGAGCTGTGCTATGAGGTTTTGCTTTATCTCCACCGGGTCGGTATGCGGCTTTCCATCCACATTCTGGTATACGGGACATTTTGGAGTCTTCACCTCGGTCTGTTCGATGGCTTTCTGCAGCTCATCCTTTGCAGGCTGCATGAGTGGTGAATGGAAAGCTCCCCCCACATTAAGTGGCAGTGCTCTCTTGGCACCGGCAGCCTTGATACGTGCGCAAGCCTCTTTGATGGCTTCCACATTTCCCGAAATCACCAATTGTCCCGGGCAGTTGAAGTTGGCTGGCACCACCACACCAAGACCTTCGTTGCTCACCTGCTGGCAGATTTCTGTCACCTTGTCATCGTCGATGCCGATGATGGCAGCCATTGTTGAAGGAGCAGCCTCGCAAGCCTTCTGCATTGCCATGGCACGTGCATAAACCAGTCGCAAGCCATCCTCGAAATTGAGTGCTCCAGCAGCCACAAGTGCAGAAAATTCTCCAAGTGAGTGTCCTGCAGTCATGTCGGGTTTGAAATCTTCGCCCATGCACAATGCGCTTATAACGCTATGCAGGAAAACAGCCGGCTGGGTCACCTTGGTCTGCTTGAGGTCTTCGTCGGTGCCTTCGAACATTATGTCTGTGATGCGATAACCAAGTATTTCGTTGGCTTTTTCGAAAAGTTGCTTGGCCATGTCGTTGCTCTCATAGAGTTCTTTACCCATGCCCACAAACTGCGCTCCCTGTCCGGGAAAAACAAATGCTTTCATCTTTTTACTTTAAAAATTTGCTAACACCCATGCAAAACAGATGGGTTTGAATCAAAAATCTTTGTCTTGCGAAACGGCTAT
>CAMJLI010000298.1 GCA_946406585.1 uncultured Prevotellaceae bacterium
ATAGACAGGTTTCCTTCTTGATAACGTTGAATTGTATAGGTTTATTTTATTTGTGGGACTAACGGATAAGAGAACGAGTACCTTTCTATTCCGTTGGCACGGTATTCACCATTAATGAAAGACACCCTCCAAGGGTGGTAGGCTTTCATCAATTCCTCCATCTCTGCTGCAAGTTGTTTGTTGTCACTCGGCTTCAACACCTTTACTTCGCAGTCAACCAAGTGACCAGTCTCATCGACCTTGGCTCGACGGATGTTGAACACGATGCGTTTCTCATTTGCCAGTTCTGGATATTTTTCCAGATGCAGGGGGAACATCTCCCTGAGTTGTTCTGGGCTCACATGCATGGACTCCACTTGCGCAGGTCCTACTTGGTCAAACGAGAAGCCTTTAACTACAAAGTTATGAAAGGCTTTTACACCAATCACCTTCCCGTGGTCGATGCTTACAATTTGCTCCTCTTCGTAATTCCTTTCATAGCCCATATGTTCGTAGTAGAGCATCTTTCCCTGTGCCACTCGGATATCCCTATTCACCCATCCTGCCACAATCTTCTTGCCATTGTAATAGTTTTTGAACACTCGTTGCAGCGTCTCTGCCGGAATACATTCCCACTGAGTCTTTTTGTCTGCTGTTACACGCATATATTGTATGCTGTCCAGACAGAGTGTGTCATTCTGAATGCTCCAGTATGCCATATACCCGTCCCAGTTGGCCGATGTGTAGGAACGTTCTTTGGGAAGAGCGGCTTTCAAGTCCTGAGCCAGTACGTGGTCTGCCCAGATAGGTTTGCCTAACAACCCCCATTGCTTGCCATCGATATAGATGATGTCTCCATCCTGCCCCGTGGCATACATCGCCAAACTCGTGAAAAACAGGACGATGGTGATAACGGCTTTCTTATTCATATCTTTTGCATTTAAAACAGTTGTCCAAATTTCTCGTTCACTTGTCTTTCAAGAGTCATTCCTATTGGTTTGCTCCCAACGAGTCAGAGTCTGAGGTTCTCTCCAACATATTAGACGGCTGGAACTGGAATGGCAAGTTGTATTTCATGTTCACAGAGTTGCCATACATCCTGCCGGGAGCCCACCGTGGCATCATGGCAATTACGCGTGCGCACTCTTCCTCCAGTTGTTGGGCTATCTGCTCTTTCAATTGTATTTGTCTGGCTTCCGACTCATGGTTCAAGAGCAACGTGTCATATTTGAGAATATGTTTGGCAGCCTTGATATCGGACACGTATCCCAAACTGTCAATCAAGAAGCGCATGACGACCCTGCCTTCCACTCCGTATGCTTGAGCCATTGGTGGGTATCTCAAGTTTTGCCTGATAAATTCCTGTAAGGCTTTGTTTCCACCACGGAATAAGGGCTGTTGCTCTACCATAGCGAAGACATTGTTTGTCATGTTATCTACTGCAGGTGTTTGCTCCTCCACCATGTCGTTTGTTGGAGGTGTCGTCTGGGCCAAAAGGTCATTTGCTGGAATATCCTTACTGTTGATTTCAGTAGCAACCTCATTCGGATTGTTGCGGGTCGTGTCTTCTTTGATAGCATCACCATCGGCGACATTATTTTCTTCCTGTGTCTTAACTTTAGTCACTTGTGCCACTTTCCTGCTGCTGTCAATCTGCTTTTCTTCATCATCACCCCACAGGAAGATGCCTAAAGCAAGAGCAATGGAGGCTGCTATGCCAATAGTCCATCTAATAAAGACACGTTTTTGCGGCTTGGTCTCCTCGTCGATGACCTCGCGCTCAAACTTTGCCCACTCTTCGTCAACATCGGGCATGCCTATCTTCTTGTCAATATCCTCGATTTTCATCTTACAATGCATTAAGGTTCTTCCTGATTTTGGCCAATGACCGTGTGATGTGCTTGTTGACTGCCGAGGCGCTGATGCCAAGCACTTTGGCGGTCTCGTTGTAAGTCATCTCTTCCTCATAGTGCAGACTTAGCACGCGCCGGTCTTGTTCTGTCAGATTGTCTTCTATGACCTGCTGCAGTTGTTGAAGCAGTTCTTTGTGTTCGTCGCTCTCACTGACGGCCATGTCTTGACGAAGTTCATTCTCCATCTGCCTTTGCAACTGCCGTGAGCGCAGCAGATGGAGACATTGGTTGCGAGTGGCTGCCAGCAGATACCCCCTGACACTCTCGCGGGCCACCTGAGGCTTGCCTTTCCATATTTGAGCGAACACCTGATTCACGGCATCCTTGGCATCATCGGCATTCTCCACCATAGAGAATGCCATGCGATACATGTGCGGATAATTTTCCTTGAACAGATGTTCAAACTCTTGTTTGCCGTATTCCATAAATGGTTGTTTAGCCTTTATTCAATAGTAAGACCCTCAAACTACTCAATCAAATACCCTTATATGCAAAAAAAGTTTGCCTAATCATGAAAATGAATTGTTGAGTGGTGCAAAGATAGCAAAAAAGATGGAATGTTGTTCAGAAAGAGTAATTGTTTCCTCTATGGCATGTTTGCTTGTGAGAAGGTGGAAAGAAGGATTGGGGAGTAATAGAAGAGGGTGTGCCAGATTATTTTGACACACCCTCTCGTCAACTTGTCTACTCGTCAACTTGTATACAAATAA
>CAMJLI010000299.1 GCA_946406585.1 uncultured Prevotellaceae bacterium
CGGAGTTTTTGATTCATTTTACCGTTGCAAAAATGTATGCTAATAATCAAAAATCGTTTTTTTTATTATACGACGTAGTTATTTTTCTATAAATTTGCATCAATTTTTAGACTCTTTTTTATTTAATGTTTATGAAAAGATTGTTTTTGGGGCTGCAGTGTCTTGTTCGATGGGATAGAGTGGACATGAGATGCCATGGAATTTGATTTCCTAAACTATCTTCCAATTAGTGGCAGATGGAACAAACAAAAACTTCCATATTCCAAAAACCTACATGGGTGGTAGTGTTTGCCTTGACAGCGGCAATAGCTTGGGGATGGGCATTCCCACTTATCAAAGTGGGCTTCCATGCTTTTGGCATCACTGCGGATATGACAGGCTGCAAGATGCTTTTTGCAGGCCTTCGTTTTGCTGCAGCAGGTCTGATTATCTTGTCTGTTGCCTTTGGCAGTGGACGTTCTTTCAAGACTAAAGTGACGAATGACTGGTGGTACATCCTCGCTTTTGCACTGATGAACACCACACTCCACTATTTCTTCTTCTATATAGGCATGTCTCATAGCGAAGGTTCACGGGCTGCCATTCTCAACTCGCTGAGCACTTTCCTTGTGGTGTTGCTTGCTTGCGCCTGTTTCAAGAGTGACAAACTGACATCACGCAAGATTATAGGATGCGCTGTAGGATTTTGCGGAATCCTGACATTGAATCTTGGCGGAGCAGAAAGCGGAATATTCACCTGGTTGGGCGACGGCATGATTATCATCAACGCCATCTGCTCTGCTTTATCTGGTTTGATGACTCGTGGACTGAGCCGCAAGGTGGATGTGTTCGTTGGAACTGGTTATAGTCTCACCTTTGGTGGCATGTTGCTCATCATCCCGGGGCTTTTGTTTGGTGGTACGCTGCCTCATGTCAATATGCTGGGCATCGTTTGCCTTTTGTTGCTCATTGCCATCTCTGCCGTCGGATTTGCGCTCTACAACAAGTTGCTCAGTTGCAATCCTGTAGGAAAGGTTGCCATATACAATTCACTGATACCTATCGTAGGCGCTGTTACGTCATGCCTGTGTCTTGGTGAGACTTTCCATTTGAAATACGCTCTTGCAGGAGGTCTCTCTGCTCTTGGTATTTACATTATCAATAAGGGCAAGAACTGATTTTTTGGTGTATTGTAGGAAAAAGTCATAGATTGTTTTGTCATGTCGGAAAATACGATTACCTTTAGTGCTTCAAAATAAAATCATTTTCAAATCAATCCAACAGAAACAGGAAAATGAACATTATTTATAAAGATATTCACACATTTGACCAAGAAGAATTGCAAGACTTGTTTTTGTCAGTAGAATGGTCGTCTGGCCATTTCCCGGAGAAACTGGTTGTGGCGATGCAACATTTCAAGACCGTATACTCAGCATGGGATGGAGAACGCCTTGTCGGACTGATTTGTGCGATGGACGATAGTGTGATGACGGTCTACCTCCATTATCTGCTTGTTCGTCCGGAATACCATCATCAAGGCATCGGCAAACATCTGGTAGAAATGATGAAGGCCAATTATGCGGATTATCTTCGTATTGTCGTTGTCGCCTATAACAAGGAACTGGACTTTTACGAATCGTGTGGTTTCAAAAAGTCAGATGATGCCAGTGCCATGTTCATTACAAGTCTATGGACATGACCCATCATATTCTTCATAATATCAGGTTGACACTTGTCTTGTTGTGCCTCTCGGCTTGTACCGACCTCATTGCTCAGGACAACGTGGTTAGAGAAGACACTCTTGAAGAAGTGACCGTGATGTCGCGTTCGGCTCAGCGCAGACTTGAAGAGGTGCAGGTGGGTGTGGAAAAAATCGACATAGGAACCATGGCAAAGGTTCCTACGATTTTTGGTGAGCGCGACATAATCAAAAACCTGCAACTGCTGCCTGGTGTGAAGAGTGAGAGCGAGGCTTCCAGCGGCTATCAGGTGAGGGGCGGCACCTCTGCGCAAAACCTTATCCTGCTTGATGGAGCCACCATCTACAATGCTGGTCACTTGATGGGGCTCTTCTCCACCTTCTACGACGGAGCGCTAAACAATGCATCTCTATACAAAGGGATGGTTCCCGCCACATTCGGTGGTGGCACCTCTTCTGTGTTTGACATCAACACTCGAGTGGGCGACATGCGCCAATATCATTTTGGAGGCTCCATCGGTCTGCTCTCTGCCAGTGTGTCGGCAGAAGGCCCCATTCAGACCGACCGTTCTTCATTCTTGTTCACTGCCCGTCGCTCCTATCTCGACCTGTTTCTCAAAATGACGAAAGATTACAAGAACAATACGCTTAATTTCTACGACACCAACTTGCAGTTCTCCTTCCGCCTGTCACATCGCGACCGCCTGTCGCTGACCTTCTTCAGAGGGAGAGACAATATGGGGGTGGAAGACCTGATGGACTTGAATTGGGGCAACACGACTGCAAATGCAGATTGGCTACATACATTCAGAGACAACCATCATGCCAACACCCAACTAACCTTCAGTCACTTCGGCAGTGACGTGGGCATCGACATGCTCGACATCTATTACACGATGAAAGGCTTCATCAAGCAT
>CAMJLI010000300.1 GCA_946406585.1 uncultured Prevotellaceae bacterium
AAAGGAGCAACTTTTTTACATCAATGTCGCATTTTTAACATTTCGTGCGGCAAAGTTTTCCTATTTTCTGTAATAGACTTTCTTGCCATTCTGGATGTAAAGTCCCGTTTTTAGATTGGAGGCATCCACCTGACGGCCTTGCAGGTCGTATATGACAGGGATGTCATCTTTCTCGTCACCTTGTTCCACCTGAGAAATACCAGTGGCAATGTCGCCAACATACTGACCAATGAAGAAGATGCTGCCTGTGGAGCGCTCGCTGATCGTGTAGAAGAACGGACGGCTGGCATGAAAGGCGACCCTACGAGGCTCACCGCTCTCTGATAATCCAACATGAGTGATGGCTGCAGCCTTTGTTCCCTCCTCGTCGAGGTCGATTGAGGCTTTCTGGAATATGTCGCTGATGAAAACAAGCCGGTTCTCAGATCCGAAATTGGGGAATTCGGCTTCTTCTGAAAAAGCTGACTGCATACCCATTTCTTTCAGCACTTGCTCTAACTTTGTACTGCTTTCGGTCTTGATGCGTGGCATTTTAAGGTCCACCATGCAATCTCCATATCCTTGGAACTGCCAGTTATGGCCATCCATCGTTGCAAGCACGTCGGGAATGCTCTTTCCCTCGCGTGGAAGGAAGAGGGTCATCAAGTATGCCCCGTTTCCATAAGGCAGACGCACTGCTTGACAAAGCTCGTTCTCTATATACTGGAACACCTCTTCTTGACTCATCATCGGCACCTGCTCACCTCCATTGAAAGCCTCTTCGCGAGTGTTTACCTTGTTGAACTTCTTTGTCCAGACGCCCTTGAAGTAGAGGGCGTTAAGCAGATAGCTGACAGCTCCGCAGTTGAATGATTCCTTGTTAAAAAACTTGGGAATCATCCCGTGTGTCTTGTCATTTCCCCACTGATTGATGACATCTATCGTCGCGTCATCATAAAAGTTGAGTGACGCAGGAGTGGCGTCATAGTATTTGTTGGCAATATCCACAAAACCTTGTTGCAACTCATAATTCTTTCCCTTGTTTACATAAATGGTGTTCGCCATTTCCGTTGATGTTTCCTTGTCAAGCAAAGAGGTCTCAGTGAGCATCTTACGGCAGAACTGGTTGATGCCATCAGCCCCCATCCCGCCAAAGCCCAACACATCACAAATCTCCTGCTGCGTCTTGCCGGCAGCTCCGTTGTTCACCATGCCCAATGCATAGGTGACGCTCAACGGAGACATGATGCAGTCCTCATTGCCACGTGCTCTGCGGAAGAGGTCGAAAGCAAAGCTGTTGTTGTTCTCCACCAATTGCTTTTCTTCTGTTGTCAACTTGATGTCCTTTCTGGGATTCTCCAACGGTTCACCCATATACTGACCGATGAAGAAGATGCTGCCTGTGGAGCGCTCGCTGATGATGTACAGGAATGGCCTGTCAGCGATGAATTCCACATATCGCTGCATTGCTTCGTCAACCAGCGAGACGACTGTGGCTGCAGCAGCTTCCGTCCCCATCTCATCAAGCTTCAGATGCGCTTTCTGTCTCATCATGCTGATCCAACATTGGTCTGAATTCTCTTCGTCGTTGCCAAGGTGGCAGAAGTTCATGAAGCCGTGACCATTATCAAAGGAGTTTCCCATGCCCAGCGATTTCATGATGTCTTTCAAATCCTGGTTCGTGTCGGTTTCTATGCGGGGCATGTTCAGCCACACCTCATAGTATTGGTATTCGGCAGCATTCCAGTTTGTTCCATTCAAGGCAGCCAGCACGTCATCTAAAGTCTTCCCATAGCAAGGCAGGAAGAGTGTCATCTGATAGGAGCCGTTGCCATAAGGAAGGATGACAGATTGGTAGAGGTCGTTTTCTGCATAACGAAACTCATTCGTCTGGCTCATCATCATGGCTGTTCTCTGCTCGTCGTCAAAATACATGTTTTGGGTGTTCTTCTCGTCGAATGGTTTTCCCCATGCACCTTTGAAGCATATGGCATTCAGGAGGAAACTCACCAAATTGGGGTCTTGCAAATCCTCTGGCTTCAGCAAGTCACGAATCATTCCGTCTGTATGGTCTGTTGCCCACTGGTTGATGACACCCAACGTTGCCTCGTTGCTGAAGCTGACCACAGAGGGCGTTGCGTCGTAGTAAGTCGCAGCGGCGTCCTTGAAAGCAGTTTTCAGCGAGATGTCCTTCCTGTCATCATTGAAATAGATGGTGTTGGCAATAGCCACCCGGGTGTCCTCGTCAAGCAAGGCACTTTCCGTGAGCATCTTGCGACAGAAGGCATTCATCGTGGCCACATCGGCATAACCCGTCTGGCGCCCGCCCGATAGCACTTGGGAAATCTCCTCGCGCGTGATGCCGTCAGCACCATTATTCAGCATTCCCAACGCATAGGTGATGCTCAATGGGGATATGACGTGGTTTTCTGTATCTCGGGTTTTACGGAACAGGTTAAATGCGAAATCACTATTTTGTTCCACCAATGCACGTTCTGCCTCAGTCAAAGTAATAGTTTTTGACTTGCCATTCTGGGCTAATGCTGTCGTTGCCACCAGAAAGGAGATTGTCATTAAGAAAAGAGTGAACTTTTTCATGATTGT
>CAMJLI010000301.1 GCA_946406585.1 uncultured Prevotellaceae bacterium
AAGCCTTGATAGCCGACTACATAGCGCAGTACAACAACTGGATATTCGAATCGCCTGACAGCTATTCCGGGTTCGAGAACCTCATGGGTGCAGCAGGCTATACCCTGCAGATTTATTGCGACTTTTCCGGCTACAGCGACATGAGCATCGGCCTTGCCGCACTGCTGGGCATCAAATTGAAAGACAATTTCCGCTACCCCTACCAATCGCTCAACCTCCAAGAATTCTGGCACCGATGGCACATATCGCTCTCCACATGGTTTCGCGACTATGTGTACATACCCCTTGGTGGCAACCGTAAAGGCAAGGTACGCACCTACGTCAACAATTTCGTCACCATGCTTGTGGCAGGCTTGTGGCATGGTGCATCGTGGATGTTTGTCATCTGGGGAGCCCTGCATGGTGCCGGACTCGTGATACACAAGTTTTGCAAGCAATGGCTCGACAACATACCCAACCGATGGCCGGTGCGGGTGGTGTCGTGGACCGCCACATATATATATGTAATGCTGGCATGGATATTCTTCCGTTCACCCGACCTTCACACAGCCACAACCATTCTCTCTAAGATATTCACCGACTTCAGTTGGGCATACCTTGCCCCCTTTGTGAGCACACGCGCCACATGGACGGTATTTGTCGTTCTCGGAATGGTGCTTCATGGCATCAGGGAAAGCCATGTGGAGCGGCTGAAAAAGGCATACATCAACTCTCCCATCACACTGAAGATAATCCTGCTATTCGTCATTCTGCAACTGGTGGTAAACTACCGCCTCAACGACATACAGGCATTCATCTACACCCAATTCTGATACGACGACATGAAAAGAGCCATTCACCTGATACTCCTGGCACTGACGAGCCTTGCAGCAAGTGCTTCCACATTCATTGGAGCCACAGACCCGGGATTCGCTTACGTTGGACGCATCAGCTGGGACACCACACCCGATGCAGCAGTATGGACCTATCCCGGTGTCCAGATACAAGCCAATTTCGAAGGCACGTCGGCAGCAATGCTCACCAACGCCAACTGCGGTTATTTCATGGTGGAAGTGGACGACATGGCACCTCGCAAGGTGCTCGTAGGAAAGAACGACACCATCACCACATTATGCAACAGTATTGAATCCGGCATTCACCACCTCACCATCACCTACTTGATAGAGGGGTTGTACAAGAAGCCAACATTCCGCGGCCTGCTGCTCGACGACGGCTGTGCCCTTGGCGACCGGCCACTCCTGCCCGAACGGCGGATAGAGTTCATCGGCAACTCCATCACATGCGGTTATGGCATAGAAGGCAACGGCACGGAGAAGAAATTCCTTTTCAGCCAACAGAATTTCTACGAGACCTACGCAGCAAGGACGGCACGCGCCCTAAAAGCCCAATGCCAGGTGTGCGCCCGAAGCGGGATAGGCATCTATCGCAACTACGCAGGCAAAATCCCCAACGAGATAATGCCCAACATCTACCCTCACACGTTCTATACCACCGACGGGGAGATGTGGGACTTCTCTCGATTTCAGGCAGATGTGGTATGCGTCAATCTTGGTTGCAACGACACATCGGTGGGCCGTTACGACAAGACAAGACTCACAGAGGCATTCAAGCAATTCACCAATACACTTAGGGAATACTATCCCAATGCGAAAATTGTATATCTCATAGGCTCCATCCGGCAGTCAAAACGCCTTTCCGACATACAGGAGGCACAAGATGCCGCCATAGCAGAGGCAGCAAGCCATGGCGACAACGAAGTCTACCGCATGGACTTCACTCCCGACGACGGTTCGCTGGGCAGTGGTGCCGTGGGCCATCCCTCGATGAGCCGACACGCACTCATGGCGGAAGAGCTGACTGCCTTCCTGCGCTCCATCACCGGATGGGAAGATTAGGCCACTCCAGGACATATTTTATTACGAAGCCATAGGTGAAAGAAGAAAAAATTGAAAATTGTATCCGAATCAGACATTTTTTTATAATTTTGCCGCGGTTTTTGAAAAATGACATGTGTAATGAAAAATTTGTTTTACATGGCCATGCTCGCATTGGCAATGACCACATTCTTCTCGTGTGAAGAAGACAAGAAGAGCGCAGAGTTGCTCAAGAAAAGTACAGAGATAGCAAAACAACGAACAGACTCTTTCCGAATTGTCCAAAAAGACTCAATAGAAAAGGCCATGGCACGTGAGCGCCGCCGTGGCGACAGTCTTCGCCGCGCAGACTCACTCCGCCGCGTCTATGAGCGCAACAACATAAAGATTTCGGGAAAGATAGGCGACTCGCATGCCACCCTTTCCATTCGCAGCAACGGGGGAAGCAATGCCTCGGGCACCCTTACATGCGACGGCAGAAGCTACCGTGTGAGCGGCTCTTTCGGCGACCATGTGAAGATGAACGGCAGCCAGAAGATAGACAGCGTGTCGAGTGTAAAGGTCAGCATCAACCTCACCCGTGTGGAAGAAGACCAGTTCAGCGGACAGGTGACAATCGACGACAGAGGACGACTGAGCACCCGACGCACCATAATGTATCGTTATTGATTGCAAGGTGAGGCAGGCAA
>CAMJLI010000302.1 GCA_946406585.1 uncultured Prevotellaceae bacterium
ATTGGCTTTCTCTAAAAATCCCTAAAAAACTGACAAAATTGCATGATTTTGAAAAAATATTGTGTAATTTTGTCACCCCAAAATAAAAATAACAGCCCATGCCCAATCTTCAAGATATAAAAAACCGATACAACATCGTAGGCAACTGCGCTGCGCTCAACCGAGCACTCGACATCGCCCTTCAAGTGGCACCCACCGACCTTTCGGTGCTCATCGTGGGCGAAAGCGGCGTTGGCAAGGAGATAATCCCCCGCCTCATCCACGACCACTCCAGCCGTCGCGGAAAGAACTATTTCGCCATCAACTGCGGTTCCATCCCCGAAGGGACTATCGACAGCGAGCTTTTCGGGCATGAGAAGGGAGCATTCACCGATGCCGTGGGCGAGAGCAAAGGCTATTTCGGCGTTGCCGACAAAGGCACCATCTTCCTCGATGAAGTAGGCGAACTGCCCCTCGCCACCCAGGCACGCCTGCTCCGCGTGCTTGAAAATGGCGAATACATACGCGTGGGCGGACAAGAAGTGAGAAAGACCGACGTGCGCGTGGTGGCAGCCACCAACGTCAACATTCGCAAAGCCATCAGCGAAGGAAGATTCAGGGAGGACCTCTATTACCGCCTCAACACCATTCCGATACAGATGCCCCCACTGCGCGAACGCGGCGAAGACATCCTGAAGCTCTTCAGGCTCTTTGCCATGCAGATAGCAGAGAAATACCGTCTGCCCCGCATCACGCTCACCAAGGAGGCCCAGCAACGCATGTTGGAATACAAATGGCCCGGCAATGTGAGACAGTTGAAAAACATCACCGAACAGATGTCGGTGCTCAGCGAGAAGCGTGAAATAGACGCGGAAACAGTGGGCCTGTTCATTCCAAAGGACGACTCCAACACCCTGCCGGCACTGACCAGCAGCAACAGCGACCACTCCTACGAAAACGAGCGCAAGGCACTTTACAAGATACTGTATGAACTGCAGACAAACGTCAGCGACCTGCGGCGCGAGATGAACGGCCTGCGCAAGCAAATCGATGATGCAGCATCCATCACCGCCCAGGCACAGTCGCTCAGCAACCATTTCTCGGCAGTGCCAACCACTATAAGCGAGAGCCCATCTTCCATAGACCACCACACAGTAGAAGATGCCGTGGCAGAAGAAATCGCCGACAACGAGCCAGAGAACCTCAATCTGAATGACCAAGAGCGGCAAGCCATCATCAAGTCGCTGGAGCGAAACAATGGGAACCGAAGCAAGACGGCCCAGGAATTAGGCATATCGTCGCGCACCCTATATAGAAAACTGAAGCTGTATGGACTCACATAGACCCAATCACAACCACGGTTGGCTGACATCAATCAGAAGATGGGGATGGCTGCCCGTCCTCCTTGCAGTGGTCACGCTCATGGCATGCAAAGTGTCGTACAGCTTCAACGGAGCCAGCATCGACTACAGCAAGACAAAGACCATCACCATCGCCGACTTCCCCATCCGCTCCAACTACGTGTGGGGCCCTATGCAGGCGATATTCAACAACGAGCTGAAAGACGTCTTTGCCAACCACACCAAGCTGACGCAGGTGAAACGCAACGGAGACCTGAAGATAGAAGGTGAAATCACCCAATACAATCAGCGCAACAAAAGCGTGTCGAGCGAAGGATACTCGGCACAGACAGAACTATCAATGACCGTGAACGTGCGCTTCACCAACAACGTGAACCACGACGAGGACTTTGAACGACAATTCACCGCCACCTCCTCATACGAGACAACCCAGTCGCTCAACTCAGTGCAAGAGGAACTCGTGACACAGATGGTGAAAGAAATAACAGACCAAATATTCAACGCCACCGTGGCCAACTGGTAACCGACATGAACCTAAGAGAACTCATCGAGCATCCCGAACTAATGAGCAAGGAGACCCTCTACGAGCTCCGCACACTCACTGCGCATTATCCCTACTTCCAGACAGCACGTCTGCTGATGCTCCAAAACCTGTTCTTGCTGCACGACTCTTCGTTTGATGACGAACTGCAACGAGCAGCCGCCTACATCACCGACCGCACACAGCTATTCAATCTTGTAGAGGCCGCCCATTACCAGTTGAAGCCTTCCCAGGAGAAAAAGTCTGCGCCACAGAAAACGGGACGCACGCTGCAGGTGGAAGCCAACACCCCATCCATGCCCGCCAACGAGCAACCACGTGGAAAGCAGCGCAAACGCCGCAAGCCCAACGCCACCGATGCCACAATAGACTATGTGGCATACCTCCTGGAGGCAGACGAGACACCACAAGAAGCCAACACCCCCAAGATGAAGGGCCAAAGTCTGATAGACAAGTTCATCGAAGACGAGGGTGGCAAGCTTCAACTGCAAGAGAAGCCCGACTATGCCACCCCATTACAAGACGAAAGTGGAAAAACAGGCGAAGAAGGCTATTTCACAGCCACTTTGGCCCGTATTTACGTAAAACAAGGCCGATATTCCAAGGCTTTGGAAATAATTCAGCGATTAAATTTGAATTATCCAAAAAAAAGTGCTTACTTTGCAGACCAAATCCG
>CAMJLI010000303.1 GCA_946406585.1 uncultured Prevotellaceae bacterium
TTCCCCGGCAAGCCGTTCATCTTCAGTGAGAGCGTGTCGGCCCTCCAGACAAGGGGATTCTACATGATGCCGAGCGACTCCGTCTATGTTGCTCCGAAAGAGTGGTGGCTGCCTTATTCCGACCCCTCGATGAAATGCAGCGCCTACGACAACATGCACGCTTCGTGGAGCAGCACGCATGAGGAGACATGGGATGTGGTGAAACACAATGACTTCGTGGGTGGACAGTTCATCTGGACGGGCTTCGATTATATCGGTGAACCCACACCTTATTCCTACCCTGCACGAAGCAGCTATTTCGGCATCATCGACCTCGCCGGCTTCCCGAAGGATTCATATTACATGTATCAGAGTGAATGGACCGACACGCCGGTGCTGCATCTCTTCCCTCACTGGAACTGGATTGAGGGGCAGACCATCGACATGTGGTGCTATTACAACCAGGCCGACGAGGTGGAACTCTTCATCAATGGGAAGAGTCAGGGCGTGCGGCGTAAGGCTGACTCGCATCAATATCATGTGATGTGGCGAGTGACGTTCCAGCCTGGCGAGGTGCGTGTGGTGGCGCGAAAGAATGGGCGCGAGGTGAACGAACAGGTCATCTGCACGGCAGGGCCTCCTCATCATCTGCGGCTTACAGCCGACAAGAACACGCTTAAAGCCGATGGCAAAAGCCTGAGCTTCGTCACTGTGGAGGTGGTTGATAAGGACGGAAACCTTTGTCCCAACGCAGAGAACCAGGTGTTCTTCGATGTGGATGGCGAGGCTGTGATTGCCGGTGTCGACAATGGATGCCAGACATCGATGGAACGGTTCAAGGCCGACAACCGCAAGGCTTTCTACGGAAAGTGTCTTGTTGTCCTGCAGTCAACGAAAAAGGCAGGCACTGTCAGGCTTACCGCCAAGGGTGTGGACCTGAAATCAGATGCCATCACACTTTACACAAAATGACATCTTGACTTGGGGCCTCGGTCAAACGGCCGCTTGAATATCTATTAAAACAATTTGATAAAGCAGACTCTTGGTGGGGCTACTCCCACCAAGTGCTTGCTAAATACTTATCAAAAACAAATATTTCATTATGTTGCAAAAAGCAATTGTTCTTGTTCTGTCCTTTTGGTCTATGTTGCCTTCTTTTGCGCAGGAGAGCACCAAGTTGGAAGCCGAGGATGCAAGTCATGTCAATTGCACCGTGATCAGGGACAACAAGTACTCTGGGGGTAAGGCTGTAGAAATGACTGAGGACAACGCCAAAATCTCTTTCAGGTACAATGCCCCAAAACGAGGCAAATATACCCTCCGTGTTGGTTATGATGCTCTTTACGGCTCCAAGGTGTTCAACGTGTCTGTCAATGGTAGTGCGTTTTCTTTCCAGACGGGCAACATGGTTAGGGAAGAAGCTGTGGTTGGCACTTTCATCATGAATCAAGGCACAAATTCTATCGTCATCACACCCAGTTGGACATGGTTCCGCATCGACTACATCCGTGTGGAACAAGGTGGTGAAACCTTGGAATTTGACATTGCAGAAACACCAGTCGATGCCAATGCCACCAATGCCGCCAAGGCAATGTATGCATTCCTCCATGAGAATTTCGGAAAGAAGACCATATCTGGCATCATGACAGGCGACATGACGACAGCCGACGGGAATGTCACACATCATGCTGATGTGCAGGCTGTATATAAGGCATCGGGCAAATACCCCGCCCTTGTCGGCTTTGACTTCATGAACGCCACTGGTATGAACGCCAATAGTTCATGGAACCGTAGCTATACAACAGCCTCTGTACAGTTGGCTGAAGACACCTACCGCCGTGGCGGCATCCCTGCCTTCACGTGGCACTGGCGCGACCCCAGTCACCGCACGGATGCCTTTTACACATCCGACAGCAACATGAAGATAACTGATGCCATGAATGCTGATGGCTCGTGGAACACCTCATCGACACTTTACGCCAACATCATCAAGGACATCGACATCGTGGCAGACTATTTCCTCGCCATGCAGGATAAAGGCATTGCCTGTGTCTTCCGTCCTCTCCATGAAGCCAGTGGAGGCTGGTTCTGGTGGGGGCGTGAGGGAGCCAAACCATTCGTCAAACTCTATCATCTGTTATTCGATGAGATGGTGAACGTGAAAGGTGTCCACAACGTCATCTGGATTTGGAATGCAGGTGACAATGACGTGGAATGGAATCCCGGTTTCACATATTATGATGTTGTCTCTGCCGACATCTACAACAACGACTTCGACTATTCAAGCAACTATGTTTCGTTTGACAAGCTAAAAATGCTTACAGGGGGCAAGAAAATCATTGCCTTGTCGGAAAATGGTCCCATCCCCGACATCGATAAGGAATTTGATGAGGAAGCCGTTTGGTCATGGTGGATGCCGTGGTATCAGACATGGAACGGAAATTTCGTTGACAAGACCAGCGCAGCGGAGTGGACGAAATGCATGAACGACAGTCGTGTCGTCACCCTTGAAGACCTTTCTGCCGGATGGGATGCCTATGCAGTCATTGAAACTCCAAGCACCACCAAT
>CAMJLI010000304.1 GCA_946406585.1 uncultured Prevotellaceae bacterium
AGGTGCAAAGGTACGGTCTTTTCAGCAGCTGTAAAATACCCTTTTCATGGTAGAGGGCTGTCGCTCTCCTTCTCAGTTCTTTTTGGGCTTCTCACCCTCTTTCAGCTTCCGGGCCTCATAGCCTGCTTTTGAGAAGGCTTTCAACAGTTGGTTGACGGTGACTTTGTCGGCATCATACTCGATGGTGACGGTTTGCTGTTCGATGTTGGTCACGATTTTCTTCACGCCCTTTTCAAAACGCAGGTTGCCCTTGATTTTCTTCTCGCAATTTTCGCAATGCATCTGTGGGGTGGTGGTGAAGACTGCCTTCTGGATGTCTTTGGCAAGGCATACGGTGGAAACAGCCAATGCAATGAGGAATGCTTTTGTACGTGTCATAGTCTTTGTTTTTTATGTGTTGTTAATGAATATGTGTCTTGTGTGATTACAGGCGGTTGATATTCCAGCGGACGCCGATATATCCCATGGCGCCATGTACGGGTCCCCACACCAATGTGGGGTCGAAAGTGCTGCTCCAAGGTGTTTCAGCATCTACGATGGTCTGACGCTGACGGAAGCCTGTCAGATTCTCGCCTCCGATGTAGATGGAGAAATGTCGGAACCAACGGGTGACCTGTGCATTCAACTGCTGGTAGGCGTGGAAAGACGTGTGGCTGTCGGTTGTCAGCCTGCCGTCATCCATGGTCTCGAAATGGTGGGGTATTCTCCCGCCTCCGTTCAATTGCAGGGTTACATCAAACTGCCACAGTTCCAAAGGAGTCTTGTAGCTCAGTGTGACAAGCCCCTTATACCGACTGGTCAACGGTTTCTGCATCAGCCGTCCGTCATAGGTGGTCTTCACGTCGTTCAGACGATAGGCAGCCATGAGTTCCAGTCCCTCCATGAGGGGGTAGGAGGCATCCAGCTGAAACGTGTTGGAATAGGAACGCCCTTGCAGGTTGGTGATACGAAGCAAGGTGGGGTCGCTGTCATAGTCGATGATGGCTTGTTGGTGAAAATGGGTGTGGTAGTATTCAGCATTGAGTTTCAAGGTCTTGCCCCATAGAGGAATGTAGAAGGCGGAACTGATGCCGTAGTTCCATGCCTGTTCCTGCTGCAAATCGTCAATGAGGAGGGTGCGTCCGCTGGCGAGGAGGTAGGTGTTTTCTGCCAAAGCATGTACTGTACGGTAGCCTTTGCCGGCAGACAGACGAAGTGTGAGGAAGTCAGCAGGAGTGTACTTGAGATGAAATCGTGGGGTGACGAATGTGCCATGCCTGTTGCTGTGGTCGGTGCGGAGACCTGCCATGGCGACGAGTTTGTTGTGAAAGTTGAAAGTGTACTGGGCGTAGATGCCAGGGGTGCTTTCTTGGTCGTCTTTGGTCAGGTAGTCGTGATTGAAGGAAAAACCAGCAGAGAGATTGTGCTCTTCGGTAAAGTTGGTCTCGAACATCAGTTGTGCGTATGCCGTCTTTTCGTCCACTTGATAGGTCTTGTTGCCATAGTGTGCATCAACCTTGTGCAGCGAGGCATTGCCCATCAGAGCGATGTTGGTGCCATGTTCTGCATTGAGAATGAAGGCATGCTTCATGTAGCCCTCATATCGGTCGGTTTCCACACCAATGGTGTAGCGGTGGTGGTTGCTGGGAGCGGTGTGGTGGGTCTGTCCTCCATCCCGTTTCTCCTTCAGCAAAGAAAGCCCTCCATGAAAGAGATACCGTTCTCCCTTCCATTTCCAGCGGTTTTGCAGGTTCCATTGCCGTACGTTCGGCTGGTCAAGAAAACTGTCATCGTTCTCGTCGTGGTGTCCCCAATCGTCTTGGTAGTGCAGTAGCAGTTCTGTGCTCAGATGACTGTCCAAATGGACGTTCCCCTCCGCATTTGCCTCAAAACGGCTCAAGGTATTGCCATATAGGTTGACGCTCATACCCTGCTCCGCATCAGGTTTCAGATACTCTACGTCTATCTGTCCTGTAATGCTCTCATGACCGTTCTTGACAGATGATGCACCTTTGGAAACCTGAATGCTGTTCATCCATGTCCCAGGCACATAGTCGAGCGCATAAGGGGATGCTGCCCCCCGAAAGTTGGGCAGGTTCTCTGTGAGCATCTGCACATAAGTGCCGCTCAATCCTAATAGTTTGATTTGCTTGGCTCCAGTCGTGGCATCCGAATAATTCACATCGACCGATGGATTGGTGGTGAAACTCTCGCCCAAATTGCAGCATGCAGCCTTGAAGAGTTCTGTCTGCCCGATTTTTATGCCATTTTCAGCACCGCTCATGCGCAAGGTGCCACCTTGACGAGCTGTCACGGTCACATCATCCAGACTCTGCGACTGCAACGTGTCTATTTGCGCCGAGACGAGTAGTCCCTGCATCCAGATGGCTCCAGCCAGAAGATGTCTTGTGTTCATCATTGTCGTGTTTTATGGCGCAAAGGTACGACTTTTCTGGTAACAGTTGAGGTAAATGTCTGTTAAAGAATGCTATTTGTGCTTTGAAAACAAAAAAACAGGGGCGCTTCGTCACGAAGAACCCCTGCTCAAATTGATGAGTCTAATA
>CAMJLI010000305.1 GCA_946406585.1 uncultured Prevotellaceae bacterium
GATAGACAAACTTCACCAAGTCGTCGAGCAGGTGTCCGCTGCCGAAATTGTTCTCTCCCAGCCCAAGATTTGAAATCATGGAAGCCTCGTCGACCATGAACAGCATGTCCCGATACAAGTTGGCATTTAGGCTGAATCCCGTCATCTCGCCGGTAAAAGCCTGCTGCCTGTAGATTTTTCGATGGATGGTGAATGCATTATGCCCACTATTGACAGCAAAGACCTTGGCAGCGCGCCCTGTGGGAGCCAAGAGCATGACCTTCTGTCCCAAAGCCACAAGAACACGCACGATGGCCCCTGCCAGAGTTGTCTTGCCAGTGCCAGCCGACCCGCACATCACCATGGCAGCATTGTCGCTTCTGTCTGTCATGAAACGGCAGAACAGCATTATTGCTTCATTCTGGTCATCATTAGGTTCAAACCCCAAAGACTGTCGGATTTGGAGAGACAATTCGTCTTCTATCATGATTAGGTGTTCATTGTTGTTCAGGAGTAAAAAGACAGACGCCTACCGAAGAAGGGGGTTCAGATAAGATTGTCATCCAATTTCTTCCTGTATTTGGGAGAGTCCCCATATTTGTTTCGCTCTCTCTGGCTGTCCTTGCAAGCCAGCACGGCCATGTAGACTGCCAGCCCCAAATAAGACAAAAGGAACAGCCATCCCAGCCATCCCAAAGGCGGGAAAAAAGTGTCAAGCTCTATAGCGAAGACTTTATACACAGATATGAAAGCAGCAAAGCAAGCTGTTTTCAGTACAGGCAGCCACGCACTTCTCCCGATATCGTGAATTCTCCGAGCCTGAGCAGTGAATATCAATATCATGAAGAGATATACAGGCATGGAAAAAGCAGTGAAACGATATGGGAAAAGCTGATGTGGTGTCAAAGTGGTCTGCAGTTCCTCAAATCGCTGGTACATGTAGTCCATCCATGCCAAGAAGCCAAAAAACGCCACAAGGCAGCTGATGATGCAGAAAAGGAAATACCACCAATAGTCCGACCGTCTCATTCTTTCCGAAAAGACAAAGACATTAGAAGCCCCCAGCAAAGCCCCCTCTATGAAAGTGGTCTTGTCAGTAGGCTTCCGTATGCGTCTGCGTTTCGGCTTTGGCAACGGTTTTCTCTTGATATAGTAATCTGAGCGGACCATAGCAATCCTCTTTGTGTGCAAAGATACACCAAGCCGAGCAAAATGCAAAATTAAAATGCAGTTTTTATCATTTCCGGCTAAGAGTCAGCACCTTTTTATGTAGGTGACCAATATAAAAAGGGAGTGCCTTTTCGAGAAGGCACTCCTTTTTCATAGATAATGACTTGACTTGCAATTAGTCCCAGAAGCCACGGTTTGCGCGGTTGACTTGTCCGCTATAGTCAGCCTCGGGATCGATCACGATGCCGTTTCCTTCGTCGCCACCAGAGAAGGTGTCAATCAAGACATCCTTTTTGATGGCCATTCTCATCACCTTGATTGAAGGGCTGGAATATTTCATTTGCTTTTTCATAATTATAGTCCTTGTTATAGGTTATTGTTATTTAACCACCACTTTACGTCCGTTCTGGATATAGACACCCTTCTGCTTGGGCACATTTACCTTCACGCCCTGGAGGTTGTATGTACCCTCAGCATCTTTGGTTTCGCCTTCCACCTCCAAGATGCCTGTAGCCTCGTCTCCGTCGAAGTTGAGGTTGAACTGTACTGCATAAGGATCGGTGTTGGTCTTATAGAAGTTGAAGAATACGCGGAAGGTGTGCAAGTTGACAGTCTGCTTGGAGTATCTCAACTTGTTGTCAGCACCGAGGTAGTATGCATAGACATCATCCTTGGCCGGGTCCGCAACAATGGTGCTGTAGTTGCCCACGGCAAAGAAATGGTAGCCACTTGCATAGAGAATGGGTCCTTCATAATCAGAATAGTCAATGGTAACATCATTGAACACAGGATTGACGATGTCTTCACCCTGCTCATTCCACTTGAAGATATATACCATATCAGGAGAAATATCCGTGGCAGTGGTGAATGACATATCGACATGCGTACCAGTCACGGAAGCACTGGAAAGTTTCTTTATGGTAGCCCCTGCGAGTGGTGAGTTGGCGATTTGCTCATCAGTGAGGTTGAATGGCAGACAGAGAGTGTTCCAGTTGCCGTCCTTGTAGAACACACGGTCTTTGAGCATTACATTGACATTTTTGCCAAAGTTGGCTTGTATCAGGTCGGTGTTCTTTGAGCCTGCTGGCTGCGCGAGGTCATCGTCAAGCAGTTCCAGCATGAATGATGTGTTGAAGAGCACGATGTTACTCCACTCTGTTGGCTGATTGTCGCATACGCCCTGTACTTGCAATTCGTATTCGGTGCCAGGCTCAAGTCCTGTCAACTCGGCGGTAGTCTCATCGGTTGCGATGGTCTGCCACTCAGAAACATCAATTGGTTCACCCAAGAGTGCGAAGTTATCAACATTCAGACGGAACATGTCAGTGCAGTTGAAGTGACGGATGGCAATATATCCTTTCTGCCCTGCATACTCGCTCAGGTCGGCAGT
>CAMJLI010000306.1 GCA_946406585.1 uncultured Prevotellaceae bacterium
TCTCCAACTTGTCAATCATGGCATCGTCGCTTTCCATGATTTTTATGAGCATCCTGTTTTGTACTGTCTCGGTCAACACACTCTGGATTTTGGAATCGGATGATCTCACATCCTTTGACAGATCCCTCATCTTATTCATGTAAAACCTACTAAGCAAAGCGACCACAGGAATCATGATGACAAGTATGATTGACAATACCTTGTCAAGCATGTAGAGATAGATGAACGCTCCCAAAAAGAGAGTCAGGGTTGACACCGAATTTGGAAGAATCTCTGTTAGAAAATTTATCACACTGTTAACATCCACAGACAGTCTGTTGATGACATCTCCACTATGCCTTTTCTCCTTGCTATGCCATTCAGACCGCAGAATGCGGTCAAGAATGCGCTGCTGCATCCTGTTCCGAGCTTTTACACCGAGGATGTTCTTCACCCACACCGATGAAATGCTGAGAGCGAAATTCGCCAATGTAATCAAGGCCATGATGCCAACACCCCAATAAATGGAACCCGGCTTCACGCCTGCAGCGATGTCGATGGCATTTTGTATTGCCCATACAGCAGATAGGCTGACAACCACTTCAAGCAGTCCGATGGAGGCATTGAGAATGGCCTGAAAACGGTTTCCTTTCCATGCCACCCATAACCACTTCAGGATTTCCTTCGCAGTGTATTTGCTCTCCTTTGGTGTAAAGTATTGCTTTATTCTCTTGAACATAAACAAGTATTCAAAAAATAATTATCTTGTATCAGCCCCCCACATCATCTTTTCACGCAATGTGTGAAAATATTTCTGACAATGTCTCTTTATGATCCTAACACGGAACGGTGCCTTTCTTATTACAAGCGACGTTTCCTCACTGCATTTCTCCGACCTGCCATCCACGGCAACAAGGAAATTGTGGCTTCTGCTCTCCACACTCACCTTCACCACTGAATCCTCTGGCAACACTATGGGCCTGACGTTCAGACTATGCGGGGCTACTGGCGTGAGGCACATGACTCCCGAGAGAGGTGCAATGATGGGGCCGCCATTGGATAGCGAATAAGCCGTGCTGCCTGTTGGCGTACTAACAATCAAGCCGTCAGCCTGATATGTCACCAAATGGTCGCCATCTATGCAAGTCCTGATGCTTATCATCGATGCATTGTCGCGTTTGAGCACTGCTATGTCGTTGAGAGCATAAGGACAACCCTCAAGCCGGTCTTCTCCCTCTGTTTCCACCATTATGACAGCATGCTCCTCCACCTTGTAATCATTTCGGTAGATGGCAGACAACGATTGCTCTATCTCTGCTGGGCCCACGTCGGCAAGAAAGCCAAGCCTTCCCATGTTGATTCCCACAATGGGATAGCCCTTCTCCCCCACCCTGCTTGCAGCCTTGAGGAAAGTGCCATCACCGCCCATTGAGATCACATAATCCACATTGAAATCATCATTGGCAAACACACCATCTGCCTTGACGTCAAGATGCAGGTCTTCCGTAAGGAACTGGTAAAATTCCCTATCGATAAAAACCTGTGCCTTGCGTTCCGAAAGAAACGACAGCACCTTTTGTATCGATGCAGACTTCTTGGCCTGGTAAATGTTGCCGAATATGGCAAATCGCAATTTTCTTGTCGTCATTGTCTTAGGGATGAAGATTGGGCTGCAAAAATAAGACATTTTGATGAGATTTATGCAGCAGATTCGTAAAAAACTGATTTTTTAAGTAATTTTGCAGTACATATCATTATAACAGACAAACCAACAAGCTTCATACATGGCAAAAATTTTCGTTTTTTTGGCCGATGGTTTCGAAGAAATCGAAGCATTGGCTCCGGTAGACATCCTGAGACGCGGAGGACAGGATGTATATACAGTAAGCATCAATGGCTCTTCATGGGTGACAGGTTCTCACGGCATTACAGTGAAAGCCGACATGCTGTTCGAGGATGCCCCTCTCGAGCAAGCCGACATGCTGTTGCTGCCCGGCGGAATGCCTGGTTCGAAGAACCTCGACGAACATGAAGGCGTGCGCAAGGCTTTGGTGGCTCAAGACCAGCGCAAAGGACATATCGGTGCCATCTGCGCTGCACCAATGGTTCTTGGCCACCTGGGACTCTTGAAAGGCAGACGTGCCACTTGCTCGCCAGGATTCGAGGGCCATCTCACAGGAGCAGAATACACAAAGGAACTGTTCACCGTAGACGGACATATCATCACAGGCGAAGGACCTGCCGCCTCGCTGCCTTACGCATACCGCATCCTCGAAATGTTCGCCGACAAGAAAACCGTACAAGAATTGCAGTACAAGATGCAGTATCTGCACCTCATCGGACAACAATCCTAACCAACAACGAGCAAACCAACACGACAAAAGAATGCCCAACCTGCTGTCACAAGACATAATGTATGCTCCCGGCGTGGGTCCCAAACGCAAGGAAATGCTGAGCAAGGAACTCGGCATTGAGACGTTTGGCGACATGCTGGAGTATTATCCTTATAAATATGTGGACCGCAGGCA